>CAYNJI010000100.1:0-4644 GCA_964397605.1 uncultured Dehalococcoidia bacterium
CGATGAAGACCCGCTTTGCCCCCACGGCCAGGTCCATTGCGCCGCCAATGCCCCCGCCGGGACGGCCCTGGGTCTTCCAATTGGCAAAGTCTCCGTTCTCTGCCACCTCATAGGCGCCCATAACCGTCAGGTCGAGCATGCCGCTGCGGATAATTGCGAAGGAGTCGGCGTGGTGGACGATGGACGCTCCGGCCACCAGGCTGACGTACTGGCCACCGGCGTTGACAAGGTGCCGGTCTTCCTCGCCCCTGGGATAGATGGCCCCATAGCCGATGACGCCGTTCTCTGAGTGGTAGATTATTTCCTTGTCCGTCTGCTTGTAGTTAGAGCAGAGGGTAGGAATTCCGATGCCCAGGTTGACCAGCCAGCCGTCCTGAAATTCCTGGGCCAGCCGGTTGGCCATCTGTTGGCGGGTGAGTCTCTTCTTTTCCGTCATCGTTTTTCTCTCACTGGTGTTGGTTGAGCCATTGGAGGAATTCCAGGCAGACCGTCAGTCGCGGTAGATGGCTTCTTCCTTTATGCCGTCTTCCGGTATTCGCACCACCCGGTCTACGCAGATGCCAGGGGTGTGCACCTGGTCCGGGTCCATGGCTCCCAGGGCAATTATCTCCTCCTCGACCTCCACCAAGGTCACCCGGGCGGCCATGGCCATGATGGGGTTGAAGTTCCTCTGAGACAGTCGATACTGCAAGTTGCCGAAGGTGTCGCTGCGATAGGCTCGAATGAGGGCGTAGTCGGCGTGAAGGGGGTACTCCAGAATATACTCCCGGCCGTCGATGACACGATGCTCTTTCCCTTCGGCAAGCTCCGTCCCGACGCCTGTGGGGGTATAGAAGGCTCCGATTCCGGCGCCCGCGGCTCGTATTCGTTCCGCAAGAGTTCCCTGGGGCACCAGTTCCCCCTCCGCTTTACCGCTGTTGTAGAGCTTCTCGAAATGCGTTGCCTGGGACGGATGGGGGGCAGCCGTGAAGGAGCAGACGACTTTCCGCACCCGTCCGGCCTCGATGAGAGTTGCCAGATCTACGCGATGGTCAAAAGGGCCGGCGCCGGGATGGTTGGAAATAGCGGTCAGGTCCGTTGCGCCCTGACGCAACAGGGCGGCTATGAGATTCCGCGGCGTACCCGGCCCGGCGAACCCCGGCACCATTATGGTAGAGCCGGAAGGCACGTCGGCCACCGCCTCGTCGAAGGTATCGTAAACCTTGCTTCGCACTTTGGACCTCGGACTGTTTTTGGGGATTGTTCCCAGTCTGACCCTAAGATATTACCCCACAAGGGCACAATACGTCACGGACCAGTGTCACAGCCCATGGGTAGATTATGTTTCCTCTCTGGTGCACAATGGGAGCAGCACATCTACCCGAAAGAGAGAGCCCCATGACCCAATCGCCATACTTTGGAAACACGCCGGCGCCGGACTTCCCCGACGACCTGGCATGGCTCAACACCCAGCGGGCCATCAGCATGGAAGACCTCAAAGGGAAGATAGTCATTCTGGACTTCTGGACCTACTGTTGAATTAACTGCATGCACGTCTTTCCGCAGTTGCGGAAGCTGGAGAAGAAGTACGAAAAGGAGCTGGCCGTCGTTGGCGTTCACTCCGCCAAATTCCCCGCGGAACGGGAGACGGAGAACCTGCGCATGGCGATTCTTCGCTATGAGATAGGCCATCCCGTCATCAACGACAGCGAGTTCCGGGTCTGGCAGTCATACGACTGCAGGGCGTGGCCCACGATTATATTCATAGACCCCTCAGGAGGAATAATCGGCAAGCACGAGGGTGAGATTCCCTACGATGCCTTCGACAAGCTGCTGGCGAAGATGGTCAAGCAGTATGACGCGGCAGGCATGCTGGACCGGCAGCCTCTCGATTACCGGTTGGAGCAGACGCCCGAGGGTCCCCTTTCCTTTCCAGGCAAGGTGTTGGCTGACGAACGACGCGACCGGCTCTTCATTGCCGACTCCAACCACAACCGGATTCTGCAAACGACCCTGGAGGGAGAGGTGACGCGAGTGATTGGCGGCGTTACCCCGGGCTTCGAGGACGGGGACTTTGTGGTGGCCGCCTTCGACCACCCCCAGGGAATGGCGCTCAGGAGCAACATCCTGTACGTGGCCGACACGGAGAATCACTCCGTCCGCCGGGTGTATCTAAACGACGAGTACGTGGACACAATGGCTGGCACGGGAAGCCAGGGGCCTTTCGGCAACCAAGGCGGCTCGCTGAACAGCGTGGGCCTCAACTCGCCGTGGGACTTGACGGTCCATCGAAGCACGGTCTACACGGCCATGGCGGGATCCCACCAGATATGGGGCCTGGACGAGCTGACCCTTAGGGCCGCTCCTCATTCAGGAAGCGGTAGGGAGGACATCCACGACGGACCGATGCGGTCGGCGGCGCTGGCCCAGCCCAGCGGCATCACCCACGATGGGAGCAAGCTCTACTTCGTCGACAGCGAAACAAGCTCCGTGCGTATGGCGGACATCTCGGTTAGCGGACGAGTGTCCACCATCGTGGGGCGGGGCCTGTTCGAATTCGGCGACGTGGATGGCGTGGGGCCGGAGGTGCGTCTCCAGCATCCCCTGGGTCTGTGCCTATACGACGGCGTCCTGTACGTGACCGACGCGTATAACCACAAGATCAAGAAGGTGCACCCCGAAACCAGATCCTCCTTCAGTTTCCTTGGCTCCGGACAGGCAGGCTTCGACGACGGCGTTGGCGCGTCGGCTACGTTCTTCGAGCCTGGAGGAGTTACCGCCGCCCACGGAAAGCTGTACATCGCCGATACGAACAACCACGCCATCAGGGTGGCGGACCTGGCCTCGGGAGAGGTGCGCACGCTGGAGATTACGGGTTTGTAAGCTCTAGGGCGCGTTATCTCTGGGGCGCGGAAGTCCCCACTTCATTCTGAACTGAGCGCAACGCAGTGAAGAATCTCGATCGGCCGTGGCGCTCAGGATGACACACAACACGCTCCCACAGCTCATGGGCCGGGTGCCGTGGCTGTCATCATGCGGTTTCGTTGGATAGACCGACGGGAAGGACAGTAGGTCAACTAACTAAACCGGTGAGAAGGAGGAGGAAAGAAGATGCAACTTCTAGCAAATAAGCTCTTCCTGCTCCTCATGGCCACGGCCTGTCTGGGCCTGGTAGCCGCCTGCGGGGAGTCCGTTCCCATCGAGTACGAATACCCTGTCTACAAGCGGATCATGCCTTTGGAGCCGTGTCCGAATGACATCAATGCTGTCGATACGGACTCCAAGTCCGAGCTCCGGCTTAGGTACGACGTCGCCGAGGAAGTTTTCCTTGAGAACGAGTTGCTGTTCTATGGGGAAGGCTTAAGAGTCAGTGGAGTATACCCAGACTACGGAAGAGCTGTGTTTGAGGGTGAAATTACGCCCTTCTTATATGATGAAGGCCATGTAGCTAAGGCGTTTATCCTAGTCACCATAGTCGCTGATGAGCTGGATCAGAGTGAGCTACCTCTAGAAAAGCGCATACCCCACTGCCTAGAGGGTGTTCCCGTACATTTTCTGACCAATCAACCAATAGTATATGCAACGCCCGGCTAATATATGCAACGCTCGACATTCCTGCACCTAGAGAAGAGGCCGAAAAAGAAAGGAGCCGGTGCAATATGTCTCCAATCAAGATACTCTGGCTCGTCATAGCTTCAGTCGGCGTGTTCATGGCTACTGCTTGTGGAAAGCCGCCCCCCATCGAGTACGATTATCCTGTCTATGAACGGATCATTCCGGCGGAATTGTGCCCGAATGACATCAATGAACTCAAGAAAGTTCATCGTGAAGATGGGACTTCGTATTATAACAATCAACAACTGTGGAGTCGCGCCTACAAATTAGAACATGCCAAAGTGATACTCGAAAAGTACGAGACTCTGTTTGAGGAACACCCAGACGTTACCCGTGCCGGTGTAGACTACGTGGAAGGCGCTATCGAGCGTGGTTTCGTGTTTAGAGAAAAGGTGTACATCGAGGTCGGATTGGCCACGGCTAAGCTGGACCAGAGTGAACTGCCCCTGGAAAAGCGCATACCTCACTGCCTCGATGGAGTCCCGGTCCATTTCCTGACCAACCAGCCAACCTTAGAGGGAACGCCCGGCTAAGGGATGGAAGCCCAATAGCAGAACGGACACAAACCCCGACCCTAAAGACGAGTGTCTTTAGCCCTGTCTAAACCGGCCGCCGACCTGACAGTCGGGGCTTTCAATTGAACCGCATCTTCCATAGAAGCGTGCGGGCGGATTGGCGCTGCGCTTAGGGGGTGGGGATGCCCTCGCGGGACAGCAGGTCGTGGAGCTGCGCCAGGGTCTGGTTGTACTCGTCCAGGGGGAATCCGTCCACGGATTCCTTCACTTCGCCGGTGAATCCGTCCACGACTCCCATTTCCACGCACTTCCTGATTCGCTCGGACTCCTCCTCCAAGGTGGGCAGCAGGTTCTTGCCAGTGAGCTTGGAAAGGGCGGCGGTGAGTCCCCAACCTCCCCAGTTGGAGACGCTGGTTATGATTAGCTGATTGCAGGCTGTCCAGGCGGGTTCCTGGGGGAGACGGGGAAGGGTGGGTATGGTCTCTCGCAGCAGCCGCATGCCTATCTCGTTGCCGCCATCGCCGATCCCAACGCT
>CAYNJI010000101.1:0-4549 GCA_964397605.1 uncultured Dehalococcoidia bacterium
GAGTCCGGCGATGAAGAACACGACGACATGAGCGGCGGCGACGGGCACCACGAAAAGACCATCGAGGCTCCAGTGGACATGTCCGTGAGCGTAGTTGCAACGCTGGACGCACTTTCCGGTGTGAACCTCAAGATCACCACCACCGGATTTACCTTTACGCCTGAGAACGCCGGCGGCGAGCACGTGCCCGGCGAGGGTCACGCCCACGTCTACGTCGACGGCGTAAAGATAAACCGCGTCTACGGCAGCTACTACCACCTCTCAGGTCTCGACCCCGGGGAACGCTCAATCCGTATAACGCTCAACGCCAACAACTACGAGCAGTACGCCAAGGGCGAGCACCCCGTGGAGGCGACAACGACCATTGTCGTACCCGGAGAAGCTGCTGACGCGTCAGACCACGACGACGACCAGCCATCGGCGTCGGAACCAACCGAAATCGACCTGGGCCGCCTGGTAGTGCTGCCACGATGACGGCGCCTCGGGGTCATGGGAGAGCCGCGCTTGATTCGCGCCTTGGGAAAGAAAATTCCACCGAAGAAGGGGTGACGGCATGTCCCCATTGGTACGGATAGCTCTTGCCGGCGGGGCCCTCGGCCTCGGCGCGGCGGCGCTTACACCCGCGACAGCCTACGCCCACGGATTCGGCGAGCGATACGACCTGCCAGTCCCCCTATGGCTTTACGTCACCGGCGCGGGAGCAGCCGTCGCCCTCTCCTTCGTCGTCATCGGCCTATTCATGCGGGGAGACCGGGGGGGACGAACATACCCCCGGGTCAACCTGCTAAAGTGGCTCCCCTTCCGTCTGCTGTCCCACCCTCTCGCCCTTGTACCCCTGCAGCTCGCGGCGGTGGCGCTCTTTCTGCTGGTGGTTGTTGGCGGGCTTGTAGGCGAACAAGAACCCACTGACAACGCAGCCCCTGTGCTGGTTTGGATTCTATGGTGGGTGGGTTTAGCCTACGTATCGGCGTTGGTGGGCAACGTGTGGGCCATCATCAACCCCTGGAAGATAATCTTCACCTGGGTGGAATGGGCCTTTGTGACCGCCACCGACGGCAAGGAACTAAACCTGGGGTACCGCTACCCTGTGCGTTTCGGCGTCTGGCCCGCCCTCGTCCTCTTCTGGGCCTTCGCCTGGATAGAGCTGGTTTACGTGGACGCCGCCGTGCCTGCTCACCTGGCTCGCCTGGCCATCAACTACTCCGTCATCACCTGGGCGGGAATGCTTATCTACGGCAAGGACCAGTGGCTTCGACACGGCGAGGCCTTCACCCTGGTGTTCGGGTTCCTGTCCAAGTTCGCCCCTACGGAGCTTCGAACCCTGGACGAATCCATCTGCCGGGCGTGTCCGCTGGACTGCCGTGACAAGGACGACATCTGCATCGATTGCTACCAGTGTTTCAGCAGGGCGCGCCGCGACAGAAGGGAACTCAATCTTCGACCTTTCGCCGCCGGTCTTCTACGTAACGAAGTCGTTTCCACTTCGATGGCGGCGCTGGTGGTGCTCCTCCTTTCGACGGTTACCTACGACGGTCTTGCGGCCACCCCGCTGTGGGCCGACATTCACGACAGGCTTAGTGGCACATTTGGGGGAAGCAGTGACATCGTGGGCACGCTGGGACTTCTGACCTTCCCG
This sequence comes from uncultured Dehalococcoidia bacterium, assembly GCA_964397605.1. Lineage (GTDB taxonomy): Bacteria > Chloroflexota > Dehalococcoidia > Lucifugimonadales > JAPULR01. The sequence continues at coordinate 1,637 of CAYNJI010000101.1, forward strand.
CTCCTCTTCGGCCTGGTCTACCTGGCCGCGTCATGGCTCATAACCCGCATCGTCAGGCGCCCTGAAGCCGTGAACAAAATGGCCCGAACCTTCGTCTACTCCCTCATCCCCATAGCTCTGGCCTACCACCTAGCCCATTTTCTTTCGTTCCTGCTAATTCAGGGGCAGCTGGCTATCCCGCTGGCGTCGGACCCTCTGGGCATGGGTTGGGACTTGTTCGGCACAACGGACTATCAGACGAACCTGCGGATAATAAACGCCCGCACAACCTGGCTTCTGGCAGTGGTCGCCATTGTGGTGGGACACATTATATCCGTGTTCCTGGCCCACACCATCGCCCATCGCGCCTTCAAAGACCGGGGACTGGCGCTCAAAAGCCAATTGCCCATGTTAGCCCTTATGGTGGGCTACACCATGGTCAGCCTCTGGATTCTGGCTCAGCCCATTACTGAGTCGAGCTAGGCGGAGCGGGGTGTCCGGGGGGCGCTCGCCCACCAAGGCCGCTGCGGACAGATTAGGCGCTACAACTGGAAGCCGTAGAGAGCCGCCGAGTTATCTCTGATTACCTTCTGCTTGGCGGAAGGGTTTTTCAGGTCACGGAGGTTGTCCTCGATGGTCTGCAACGAGTCGGGCCAAACGCCGTCCTGGTGGGGATAGTCGGACCCCCATATTACGTTGCCCTCGCCCACCAGGTGAATGAGATGGCCCGCCACGTTTTCCTTCTGGAAGGTAGAAAACCCCTGGCGGTTCCAGTATTCGCTGGGCAGCATGGAGATGCCCGACTGGCCTTCACCCTCGTGGTCCATCCGGTCGATGACGTAGGGTATCCAGCTGACGCCGCACTCTCCCAGAACGAACTTGAAGTTGGGGTACCGTTCGCAGGCGCCTGAGAAGATTATGCTGGTGACGAACTCGGCGCCCTGAAGCTGGAACATGGTGGTGCGGACGTTGTGGTATACCTCGTCGTACTGGGAGGCCTCCGACGCATCCACGGCCCGGGGCCGCAGACCCGTGGTATGGAACGAAATGGAAAGGCCCGTATCGTGGGAGGCTTCCCAAAGCATGTCCCAGTCTCGATGATAGATAGGCTTGACGGCTCCGGCCACGCCAAAGTCGCCGCCGTGGAGGCCGATGCTCGCGGCGCGGCGAAGCTCGTCTGCGGCGGCCTGCGGGCTGTGGTTGGGAATGCAGGCCAACCCGGCGAAGCGGCCGGGATGGCTGTTGCAGAAGTCCGCCAGCCAGTCATTATAGATGCGGAAGATTTCGACTATCTGTTCGTTATCATTGAGGGTGTGAGAAATCCGAAGAAGCCCGTATATCACCTCCGCGTCAATGCCGTCCTTGTCCTGGTCCTTGATTCGGAGGTCCGGATTGGTGGGATGATACCCCTGGTCGGCGTCTTCGTAGAAGCCGGCGGAAATCATAGCGTTCCAACGGGTCCCCATCTCCGTGCTAAAGGTGCGCGGGTCCACCTCGTGGCCGACCACGCCTAGGTCAACCCCACCGGCTTTCCAGCGGCGGCCCTTGCCCGTTTCCACCACGTGGGGCATCTTGTCTACCATCCCCGCCGACGCGTTGGCGATGAATAGGTCCTCCGGCATGAACCGCAGGTCAATGTGGCTGTCTCCGGAAATAATGTTGTAACCCATGTTTGTCTCCACCTCTCCTTAAATCTTCAACTTCGTATTCCACCGCCCTTTCCCACCTTCCAATTGGTCAGATGTTATTGAAGAGACTCGGTGGTGTCAAGAATACGCCCAAGCCGATGTTCAGCAAAAGACCGCCCGACCTCCGTAATCGAAGGGGCGGTCTTGGCGTCTCCTTGGATACTGTGAGTTTGTTGCTATTCTATGGCCACAACCTCATTACACCAATAACAAGGGCGAAGCCCGTAATCATCAGGCCACCCAATCGAACCATTAGCCGTAGTTCCAATTCCTTCAGGTCTGCTTTGGTGGCGTAGTGTTGCCGGAATTCGTCGCGCAGCAACGCCAGTTCTTGTCGTATATCGACTTTAAGAGACGCCATCCCTCCCTGCACGTCAGCTTTGAGAGACGCCATTTCTTCCCGTAACTCTGTTCTAGTGATGGGCGCTTCCGTCGTTACCACAGTATCCTCACCGTGCCCCTTTTTGCACTCTTGTTCTTGATTCTAGCACAGATGTCGCTCCTCCTCAATCAATCAATCCACTCTTGCCGAGAAAAAGCCTTAATGGTTTATCGTTCAAGTTTAGGATAACGGCGGTTACGCTTCTACGGGTTCACTGTCCAGCTTACGTTGACGGTTACCGCCTGCAGGAGGAATGGGTTGAAGAAGATAATCTGATGCTCTCCGTTGATCTCAGCTTCAACCGAAACGGTGTCCGAGTCCGTCGTATCGTCGATGGTCACCAGCGCAGTCCCCAAGGAGTCATTTATTGCCAGCTGAATACCTTCGGCGGCCTTGCCGATGCCGGCGCTGACGTTCTGCCCGCCTGTGATGTTCGACTCCACGTCAAAGATCACCTCCAGCACGTCACCTGCCATGAGATCTACCATTACTATGCCGCTTTCGTTGGCAGAAATGAATAGAGAATCCGATCCAGACGAGTCCTCACCCTGCTGAGAGATTGCTGGGGTTGATTCCGCCGGCGCGGCGGGGGTCTGGGCCGGAGGCTGGGTGGCCGGCGCTGCAGTGGCCACGGGAGCGGGGCTTTCGTCGTCTCCGTTCCCCCCGCCGCATGCCGCTACCAGCAGCAGAAAAAGGACTGAAAGGCCCGCCACGTACAGGGCAGGCTGTCTAAGTTTAGAGCGAATCTGCATCATACATTCTCCCAAGTTCTAACTGTTGTGCCGGGGTTGTCACAGGGGCGCATTCACGCGTGGGGATGTCCCGCAACAAGCCGCTCTCCGTAGATTTTCACTGAATTGTCCC
>CAYNJI010000102.1:0-4504 GCA_964397605.1 uncultured Dehalococcoidia bacterium
ATACATAACAGTTTAACGAAGCATCGGCTTGGGGCTTGCTTTAGGTCGAGGGTGGGAGGTGTTACGATGAAATTGAAATGGACCAAGAATTGGATGCTATTCATCCCCTTGGGTGTCTTGTTGGTTCTAACCCTGGTTACACTGGCCTGTGGTGACGATGCCACCGCTACTCCCGCCCCAGTACCCCCAGTCACGGCAACACCATCAGCCCCACCCCCGGCACCCACGGCCACGGCGGCGCCAGCAACACCAACCGCAGTTCCCCCAGCTACGGCAACACGAACGTCCCCGCCCCCGGCGCCCACAGCTACCCCTCAGCCTACGGTACCTGCAAGGGAAACTCCCCGACCTACGCCTACCGCTACAGCTAGTCCCAGACCAACCGAAGCACCTACGCCAACGGTTGAGGCGATGATGGAACCGGTTTCGCCGCGGCTAATGGTAAGCATTCCGTCCCCTGGACACCAAGTGACAATGTATCACAAAACATTCTTCAGCTCTGGTGGCGTACTCAGACCCATGTATGACTTTCTCATCTGGAACGACCTGAAGACGGATGAAGAAAAACCCATGCTAGCCAGTGATTGGAGCATTTCTTCCGATGCCATGATATGGACGTTTGAGCTCCGAGAAGACGTAACCTTTCATGATGGCACTGAGTTCACCTCGGAAGATGTAAGACGTTCTTGGGAGATCATCACTTCTGAAAGTAGTATCGCTACAGGCGCCAGTGACTTTCGTAACCTCGTGGGTCAAGCGGAAAACATCGATGTTTCTGACCCCTACAAAGTTGTATTCAATCTCACCCAGCCCTGGGTTGAATTTGGCTTTAACGTGTCAGAGGCCTACACCCTTGCAGTTTACAGCGCCGGCCACTGGGACAGGGTTGGGGAAGATGGATACCTAAACAACCCCATTGGCACAGGCCCCTTCAGGTTTGCGGAACTCAAAGTAAACGAACATCTTCTTTTTGAGAGGTTCAGAGATCGTGGAGAGGACCACTGGTGGAAGATTCCCGAATTTGACGAGCTCCAGTTTTTGATCGTGCCCGAGGCTGTTTCACGGTTGGCAACTCTACTGGCCGGGGAATCCCACATAGCCGACGTCCCTAGAACGCTGCTTCCTCAAGCTGCGGAAAGAGGCTTTAAGGTGGTTACATCCAGCCTGCCGGGTTTTGAGTTTCGCGGGGTAATCGGAGGTCAGTATTTTGATGAACCCAAGGAGATAAAATTGGGGCTTAAGGCGGGAGAGACACACCCGGTGGCACCTACGTATGACCCCGACGATCCCTTCCGGGACGTTAGAGTACGAAAAGCGTTGAACCTGGCTATAAACCGAGAGGAGATTCAGCAAGTTTACTTCGGTGACGGTGGCATAATTGCAGCCGTTCAGGGTATCCCACCCTACCGTTTCGACCACAAGGATTCCTGGACTCCCTACCCTTACGACCCTCAGCAAGCTAAGGACCTTCTGGCCGATGCAGGATATTCCGACGGATTCAGATTTGACTTACGAGTTGGTACATGGACGGGCCTGAGCGAAACGCCGGAGATTGCAGAAGTCGTTGCCGGATATTGGCGGGCCGTGGGACTGATGCCAAATCTAATAGAGGAAGAGATCAGTGAGCATATCGGGAGGACACGAGCAAGAGAGATGGGGCAGTCTATTACATTCTGGCAAGGCTCTATCAATCTTTACAGGCAGCATATGCAATATCTGGTGAGCAAAGTCACGGGTGCTCCCGGATATGTTTGGGAATATGAAACCCTCGACAACCTATATATTGATCTCGTTCAAAGCGTCGACCCGGATGAACGGCTAAACATCATTCACACAATGGGAGATTTTGTATACAACAACTACTTGAGCCTTCCCCTATTCCTCGTAGTACCTCAAGCGGCTATTGACCCAGAAGTTGTTTTGGACTACAGCGTCAATATGCGCAACTTTGGACCCGTGAATCACCATGAGTTTACTGAGCCTGTGTACAAATAAACGGGATCTCAGTGGAAGCATAGAGTCAACTTGAGGAAGGCACCGCTGGGTAAGGGGGACCTACCTGATTGGTGAAGTAGGTGGGCGCCCACGGCAGTCCGGCACCGCGATGCTATTGGAAAACGCCGCTACAAAACAGGCGTTATTGGATGCGGCCCATCGTTGTGCGCCAACAAAGCAACGGCCACATAGCATTAAGACTGTGTAACCTCTCGGATGGGGATGGCGCGTCCATTGTGTTGCACAAGGAGCTGACCGTCTTAGGCCTTCAAGCAGACTCATAGTCATATCCACATCTCAATGATGGTATTGCCTACCGTCAAGTCAGTCCGACTTTTATGATAAAGCGCCAGCCTCTTCTACCGGCGGAAATTGCGCCGTATCTCGGACACGTACCGTCTCCCGAGGCCGTCCCCGTTGTCTGCGAGCCAGTCGCTTAACCTCGTCGTGCCGGTCGGCGGTTCCCGGACGTCAACAGGCCAGCCATGAGACCGACAACCTCGTCATTGGTGAGCGCCATGTCACGCATCAGCAGGCCGACCAGCCCGGTCAAGGCGAGACCCACGCGCGGAGGCGTGTGTAGGAAACATCTTCGCACACCCATTGAGGAGGCCAACGACGACAGACGACTGCTCAACCTCCAGAAGAAGCTGGCACGCCTCAAGCTCCTCATCATCGACGAACTGGGCTTCGTACCCCTCTCCAAGACCGGCGCTGAACTCCTCTTCGAGGTCATAAGCCAACGCTACGAGAGAGGGTCCGTCCTCATCACCACCAACCTTCCCTTCGACGAGTGGACGGAAGTCTTCGGCTCAGAGAGGCTCACGGGCGCCCTGTTGGACCGGCTCACCCACCACGTCCACATCCTTCAGATGAATGGCGAGAGCTACCGCCTAAGGCAGAGCAGACACACCTTAGCTCAGACCTCCCCTGACGCTTAAACCACGTCCCTGGCACTCCCAACATCGGCCCTTCCTAAAGCCCATATCGCGGGTGGCATTTTCGCTGACCACTTAGACCCCGGTGGTACACTTTTGCTTCCTCTGTCCTAACTTCCCTCCGCCTTTGACAATGATGCCATCGAGAACCTAACTCAAGACGACTGCGCCAAGAACCACTGGCTGATCATCCACAGGTATGCCCCGGTGTCCTTTGCCTGTTAGGTCTTCTTCCAGAACCATATCACCGGGTCCAAGTCGTCGCACTGTGCCATCCTCCACTTCAACTTCTACGTTCCCAGTTCTTACTATGAGGATCTGACGCAGGGGCGCATTGTGCCAGGGTGAGGGCAGGACCAGCGGAGCGGGGCGTATAACCACCTCAGAGGCGGGAAACCGCATGTTTTTAGGCTCCACATCTTCTAGATGAGTAATTCCATCGGCTCCGGTGTACATTCTGATCATCTGCATATCCTAAAGACTTCCTTCCTCCTGCGAGCCTTTCCACCTGTCAGGGAGATCTAAAACTACCGCAGGGACATCTTGTGAGTCTCGAGAAAGCTTGTTGTTGCATCTATTGTATGCTGGATATCTCTATAGTTATGGGCGTTGTAGATATAGGCTCGGGTGGGCCTACCCGGCTGCAGGAAAATGCCGTTGTTCAGCATATGTCTTGCGTATGCCCTGTACTTCTCCATTCCGCCTGACTCCTCATACCGAAGCATATCCCGATAGTTGGAAGGCGGAGTGTTTTCGAAGTATAGACCCCAGGTGGACCCATACCCGTAACAGATGGCATTCAGCCCCAAGCGCTTGATAACGGCGTTGATGCCGTCGCGCAGATTGTCCCCCATCTGGTAAAGCCGATCATAGAACCCAGGCCTACCCAGCATCTCGATGGTCTTGAGTGAGGCGGCGGTAGATACAGGATTGCCGTTGTAAGTACCAGAAAGGAAGGCGGGGCCGTTAGGTGTCAGGGTATCTATAATCTCGTTTTTTCCGCAGACCGCCGAGATCACGTAGCCGTTTGCCATGGACTTACCATAGACCGCTATATCTGCATCTATGTTCCATTTTTTCTGTAATCCGCCAATGTCATGCCTAAAACCGGTGATGATCTCGTCCAGCACCAACGGAATATCGCATGACTTGCAAAGGTCTTGGAGTCCTTGTAGGAAGCCGGGCTTTGGCAGTATGCCGTGTCCGTGGATGATGGGCTCTACGATTACGCAGGCGATCTGGCCCCTCTCCTTCTCAAGTCGTTCAGTGGCCGCGTCAAGGTTGTTGTAGGGCAAGACTATGGTGTTCTCCAGGATGGCCGGCAGGGTTCCCGACGTGTCAGCCACGGCATTGGGGCTGGAGTCCGCCCCCATAAACTCGCGGGGCGAGTTGGTGCTAATGGCCAGTCCATCGGCCCAACCGTGGTAGCCGCCTTCAAACTTCACAACCTTGGGCCGGTCCGTGTAGGTCCGGGCCATGCGCACGGCAAACTGAAGCGTGTCGGTACCGGCATTGCAGAAGGCAGTCTGCTGAGCAGAGGGGATGATTTCCTGCAGTTTCTTGGTCAACTC
>CAYNJI010000103.1:0-2214 GCA_964397605.1 uncultured Dehalococcoidia bacterium
CTACCAACTGAGCTACTCGGGAACGGTGACAACAAAAGCTCAGTTAAAGCCTTAAAGATTGTACCACCTCCGGCGACTTCTCCTCAATACGGAATGGGGCAATGGTATAATGGGCTCACCCTCAGTTTTAGGAGTAGATTATGCAGGCCGAAACCGTTCGCCTTACGTCACTAGCCAACTGCGCCGGTTGAGCTTCCAAGTTCAGCCATGAAGACCTGGTTCAGGTCTTAGAGAAGCTACCCACGTTCTCGGACCCCAATCTCTTGGTGGGGTTTGAAACGGGGGACGACGCAGCCGTTTACAAGCTGAACGAGCAGCAGGCCCTGATTTTCACGGTGGACTTCTTCCCGCCGGTGGTGGACGACCCATTCTCCTTCGGCGCGGTGGCGGCGGCGAACTCCTTCAGCGACGTGTACGCGATGGGCGGCACGCCTATCTGCGCGCTGAACATTGTAGGGTTTCCCGTGGACCTGCCCAAAGAGATTCTGTCGGAGATCATGCGCGGGGGTTACACCAAGGCACAGGAGGCGGGATGCCTCATCGCGGGCGGACACACGGTGGACGACAAGGAGCCGAAATACGGTCTGGCGGTGGTTGGTCTGGTGGAGCCTGATCAGCAGGTCACCAACGCAGGCGCCAAGGCGGGCGACGTGCTGGTGTTAACGAAGCCATTGGGCACGGGTATCATCACCACGGCGGGTAAGCAGGGAGTAGTAGAACCCCTAGTGCTGGAAGAGGCGGTAAGAGTGATGTCCACTCTCAACGCAGAAGCGTCCAGGGCCATGATGAAGGTGGGGGTCAATTCTGCCACAGACGTCACCGGCTTCGGGCTGGTGGGACACCTGCGCGGGATGATGGCCGCAAGTGGAACTACGGCAAGGGTTGAATTCTCGCGAGTGCCGGTCATTGGAGGCGTATGGGAACTCCTAGAGGCGGGCGTGGCGCCGGGAGGAACCCATCGAAACCTGGAAGGCGTCGGAAGCCAGGTTGCGTGGCATTCAGAGATCACTCCCAATCAGAGGCTACTGCTCTGCGACGCGCAGACCTCAGGCGGGCTGCTGATATCCGTGCCGGAAGCACGAAGGGACGACCTGCTGCGGGAGTTGGAAGCTCAGGGAGTTGCAGGTTCGGTGGTTATCGGGGAGGTTCGACAGGCCAGCGGCCATCCCATAGAGGTAGTGCCCTAGCCACCACCCACGGGCCGTACTATCTCCAGAACGTCCCCATCGGCGAGGGTAACCTCGTGGAAGTTCTCCTTTTCGATGACCTCACCGTTGTAGCCTACGGCTATGAACTGGGTGGCGATATCAAGGCTCTCCAGGAACTCAACCAAGCCGGTGGGGACGGGTAGCTCTTGAGGCTTACCGTTGACTGTGAGGCGTATCATGCCGTCGCTCCTTTTCGAATTTGCCACGCACTGAGGACCGCGCATTTCAGCCGTCGGGCCGCTTCTTTCGGATGTGGCGATGCAAGGATAGCGCTGATGACGGCCACTCCCGACGCCCCAGCTCGTATGACGTCAGCAGCGTTTTCGGCGTTGATGCCTCCGATGCCAAGAAAGGGGATGCGAAGCTTGGGCGACAGTCTTTGGACAAGGGGCAGGCCTTGGGGTGTTTGCTCAGGATGGGAGCGTGTGGCGAAGACGGAGCCGGCTATCAAGTAGTCGGCGTCTTGCCGTTGGGCTTCCAGGGCGCCCTCGTAATCGTGTACGGAGCGGCCTATGATCATTCCGTCGCCTATCAGGGAGCGAGCGTCCGGAGGATGCAGGGCCTCTTCGCCCAGATGAACGCCATCGGCAGCGCACAGAAGGGCCACATCCACCCGCTCGTTGACCACGAGCAGGGCGTTGCCGTCTATGGCGTGTCGAATCTTCATTGCAAGGTTTAACAGAGAGCGACCGGACAGGTCCTTCTCACGAAGCTGGACCATGTCGACGCCGCCTTCGACGGCAAGGGCCACCTTTTGGACCAGGGGAGCGTCAGGCCATAGTCTGCGGTCCGTAACCAGGCAGAGAACCGGTCGGGAGATGGAGGGTCTGGGCTACACGGACGCGTGGTCGCTCGAAGTCGACGGCGTGGACATCTTCTCGCCGCTGGCGGTGGTAGGGCAGGCCACGGGGATGCGCGTGGGCTCGGCCATCGCCAACGTCTTCACCCGTGGCCCGGCGACGCTGGCGATGAGCGCCGCAGGCGTCGCCGAGATCGCCCCCGGCCG
>CAYNJI010000103.1:2224-4492 GCA_964397605.1 uncultured Dehalococcoidia bacterium
GGGCATCCAGTTAGGACGCGCGAACGGGTTGCGGAACGTCCGTGGTAGGGCTGCTGGCGGATGCGTAAAGCCTCCTGGAGATGCGACCTGCAAGGTAGGCGCTCCTCCCCGCCTCAACGCCGTGGCGGAAGGCGGATGCCATTAGCACGGGGTCGTGGGCCTGGGCGATAGCGGTGTTGACCAGGACGGCATCCGCACCCATCTCCAGGGCCTGGGAAGCTTCGGACGGCACACCTATACCAGCGTCGACGACCACGGGCACGCGGGCTTGCTCTATGATTATGCGGATCTCCTCGACGGTGTGGATGCCCTGGCCGGAGCCAATGGCGGAGCCGAGGGGCATGACCGTTGAGCAGCCAACTTCCTGAAGCTGGTGTGCAAGCACAGGATCGGCGTGGATGTAGGGCAGAACTACGAAGCCTTCTTTGACCAGCTGCTCCGCCGCTTTTAGGGTTTGGGAGGGATCCGGGAAAAGATACTTCGGGTCCGGAATCACCTCCAGCTTCACCCAGTTAGAGCCGGTCACAGACCGTCCCAGCTTGGCGATGAACAGGGCTTCCTCCATGGTGCGGCATCCGGCGGTGTTGGGCAGAACGTCGTAGGTAGTCCAGTCCAGATAGTCCAGAATGGTCTTTTCGTTGGGGTTGTCCAAGTCCAAGCGGCGGATGGCCACGGTTATCATCTGGGTACCGGAGGCTTCAACGGCATGAACCATGTCGTCCATGGTCCGGTACTTACCAGTGCCGAGGATGAGCCTGGAGCGAAATGTCTTGCCTGCGATTGTTAGCTGGTCTTCCATGATGTGCCTCAGAAACCCGACAGGGCCGACGCTAACGGGCTGAGCTCGGGTGAACCTTCATCCCTACGCCGGCATTATCCGGTTCAGGTTCAAACGGTCGCCCTTCAAGAGGGCCTCTCAGCCTGTCCGATCAGGCTCCCGTCGGGTGGATTTGGGTAGGACATAGGTTAGCATGGGCCTAGGGCATCGTCAACGGCAGCAGTGGACAGGTCAACCCAGCCAAAGTATATTCGGGTTAATTTTTAGAGACGACAGGAGCAAGAATGGCAGTATCAAAGAGAACCCTGCGGTCAATGCAGGAGGGCGGGTCGATTAGGCGGATGTTCGAGGTTGGGACGGAGCTGACGCAGAAGCACGGCGCAGAGAACGTGTTCGACCTCTCCCTGGGCAACCCGGTGATGGAACCGCCCAAGGAGTTGGTGGCGGAGATGCGGCGAATAGCCGGCTCCGACACGCCGGGACTGCACCGGTACATGCCCAACGCGGGATACGTAGAGACCCGGGCGGCGGTGGCGCAGTCGCTGTCGGAGGAGACGGGCTTTCCCTTCACTGCCAACGAGATAGTGATGACTTGCGGCGCGGCTGGGGCGTTAAACGTGATCTTCGAGTCCATTCTGAACCCGGGCGACGAGGTGGTAATCTTCGCCCCCTATTTCGGGGAGTTCACCTTCTACATCGAGAATCACCAGGGGCGTCCAGTGGTTGCGCCGACGGACGACGCTTTTATTCCAGACCTGGCGACGTTGGAAGGGCTGATCACACCCAAGACACGCGCGGTTCTCATAAACTCGCCCAACAACCCTTCGGGCGCGCTGTATCCGGAGGAAGTGGTGCGTCAGTTGGGGGAGTTGCTGGGACGGAAGGAACGCGAGTTTGGCACAGAGATATTTCTGTTGAGCGACGAGCCGTACCGCCGCATCCTGTTCGACGGGCTGACGTATCCCCACATTTTCGCGCATCATCACGCCAGCGTAGCGGTCCATTCGCACTCGAAAGATTTGGCAGTACCTGGCGAGCGCATCGGGTATATTGCGGTCAATCCGGAATATCAGGGGAAGGGACAGCTTCTCAACGGCATAATCTTCTGGAACCGGAGCCTAGGGTTCGTCAACGGACCGGCGGTGATGCAGCACGCCATCCGGGGACTTCAGGGGGTGTCGGTGGATGCGGCGGAGTACCAGCGGAAGCGGGACTACCTGTATAGGGAGCTGTCGGGAATGGGATATCGGGTGGTGAAGCCCCAGGGAGCCTTCTACCTGTTCCCAAAGTCGCCCATCGAAGACGACGTAGCCTTCGTTGATGCGCTGCAGCAAAAGCGGGTGCTGACGGTGCCGGGGGTTGGGTTCGGATCACCCGGGCATTTCAGACTGTCCTATTGCGTGGAGGATAGGGTTCTGGAAGGGGCCATGGAAGGGTTTGCCGAGTGTGCCAGGGAGTTTGGCTTGTAGACTTTGAGGTTGGGATGACGA
>CAYNJI010000104.1:0-4492 GCA_964397605.1 uncultured Dehalococcoidia bacterium
AGGGAATGGGTTCCTGCCCCCATCTTCGCGGGGGCAGGCTCTTTGCGGGAACAACGGGTGGGGGGTTGGGGGGTTATTTGGAGGTGCGGACGACGATTCCGACCATGCCGGGACCGGTGTGAACGCCGATGCTGGGGCCGGGGCGGACGATGGGGATTTCAGTGGTAGGGATGAGGCGGCGGATGTCGTTGTAGAGAGTCTCGGCGTCTTGGAGAGTGTCGTTATAAATGATGCAGCCCTCGGCGATGCCTCCCAGGCCGTCGGCAATTTTGACGAGGCGTTGGAGCCCCTTGCGGCGGCTGCGGACGCGGTCGTATCGTCGCACCTCGCCGTTCTGAATGGCAAGAATGGGCTTGACGCTTAGCATGTTGCCAAGAAAGCCCTGGGCCTTGCTGATGCGCCCGCCCTTGACGAGGTATTCCAGGGTATCCAAGAGGAAGTAGCCTCTGATTCGGGGGATGGCAGTTTCTATCTCCGCGGTGACCTGTTGGAATTCGCCACCGGCGCTGAGGGCCCTGGCGGCGCCAAGGACGACAAGGCCGAGACCCATGGAGGCGGACTGGGAGTCGATCACCTCGACCTGAGCGGGGTTTTTGAGGCTTCTCTTGGCCTGGACGGCGGAGTTGTACGTGCCGCTAAGCTTGGCGGATACGTGGATGGAGACGATCATGTCCCGAGGGTCCTCAATAAGGGTCTCGTAGACTTCGGTGAAGTCCCCGATGGTGGGCTGGGAAGTGGTGGGAAGGGTCTCACTGTTCGCGAGGCGTTCGTAGAAGTCGTCGGTGCTGACGTCCAAGCCGTCCTTCAGGGTCTCGACCCTGCCGTCGTTGCTGGTGAAGTTGACGTAGGCAGGTACTACAGTGATGCCCCAATTGCGGGCGACTTCCGGGGAGATGTCCGAGGTGCTGTCGGTAACGATGCGTATGGTCATGATACTTCCTATTCTATGGAGGCGATATAGTGATAGAAGGGTTGACCGCCGAAGACGGTCTCGACTTCGACGCCGGGGAGGGCGTCTTGAAGCCGCCGGGCGGCGGTCTGGGCTTGGGAATCTTGAACGTCGCCGCCCCAATAGAGGGTGACGACGGCGCCGGAGACGGGGTTGGCGGCAAGGATGGCGCGGTGGGCCACGTCGTGGACGTGGTCGCCGATGGTGGTAAGGACGCCGTCGAGAAGGCCGATGACGTGTCCCAGGGTAACGGGCTTGCCGTCCATTATTGTGTCGCGGTGGGCGGTGGTGACTTCCACGGTGTGGAAGTCCTGGATGGAGTCTTCCATGGCCTGCAGGACCTGGGTTTGAGGGATCTCGGGGACGTAGGAAAGCAGCGCGGCGATGCCCTGGGTCTGGTCGCGGGTTGGGATGACGTGGAGGCTGACATCGGCTATGGCGGCGGCCTGGCGGGCGGTGAGGATGACGTTGGGGTTGTTGGGGAGGATTACGACGTTTTCCGCGCCGGTGGACCTGGCAGCCTCCAGCAGTTCTTGGGCGCTGGGGTTCATGGTGCGCTGGCAGGGAACTATGGCGTGACAGCCGAGGTCGTCAAAGAGGTTAACGAACCCTTCTCCCCAGGCTACGGCGACGACGGCGAGGGCCGGGACGTCCTGTTGCCGGGCGTGGAGGGAGAGGAACCCCTGGTGCTGCTGGCTGATGTCGTCCACCTTAATGCCAATGGTGCTTCCAAGGGTGGCGCCGTGGGCAATGACCTCGTCGGGTTCGAAGGTGTGGATGTGCACCTTGGCGAGGGAGGAGTCTCCGATGACTATGAGGGAGCCGCCTTTTTCGGAGAGGTAGCCTCGAAGGGCGGCCATGTCTATGTCTACGCCTTCAATCATGAACTCGGTGCAGAAACCGTACTCCTCGGAGTGGGTGGATTCAAGGAACTCCTGGCTGATGGCGGGCATGCCGGCGTTGGATGGAGAGGAGAGTTCTATTTCAAAGGTGTTTGGGTCCTCGTCCAAGAAGGAGCAGAGAAAGCCCTCCATGATGACGACGACGCCTTGACCACCGGAGTCTATGACGCCGGCGTCTCTGAGCACAGGGAGCATCGTTGGAGTCTTAGCGAGGGCGTCTTTGGCTTCGTGGAGGGCGCTGTTCCAAAGGTTAAGGACGCCTTCGTTGGTGGTGGGCCGGTCGGAAGCACCCTCAGCGAAGCCGCGAAGGACGGTGAGCATGGTACCTTCGACGGGTTGGGAGACGGCGGCGTAGCTGGCCTGGGAGCCGGTGGCGAGGGCATTAGCGAGGGTAGCCGGGTCGGCGGACTCGACGTCCTGGAGGCCCTGGGCGAATCCGGCAAGGAATTGAGAGAAGATGACGCCGCTGTTGCCGCGGGCACCGAAGAGGGCGCCGCGGGCGGCTTCCTGGGCGACGGCGGAGAGGGAGGGGGTGTCTATGGACTGCAAGCGGGTATCCACGGACTGCATGGTGAGGAGCATGTTGGTGCCGGTGTCGCCATCGGGAACGGGGAAGACGTTGAGGGCGTTAATGACGTGGCTGTACCGCTGAAGGCAACGGGTCGCTGCGTTCAGGGCGGCTTTCAGCCGGTGGCCATTAAGGTTGTCCAGATTATTGCAGGGCGTGCTCGTGGCATCGCTCCTTGAAAAGGGAGTTTTATGTATGCTAAGGTTTTAGAAAGATTTTAGCCATTTGCTAAAGTGAAAGTCAATTTAGGTGAATGCCGTGAAATGTGAGCTTTGCAACAAGATAGGGGTAGCCGGGAACAACGTAAGCCACTCAAAGCGGCATACCAAGACGCGTTTCTTGCCGAACATCCAGCGGCTTACGCTGCCCATTAACGGGGTGCGGAAGCGGGTGAAGATCTGCACTCGGTGCCTTCGGACGATGCACAAGGCGCCAACGGCAAGGGCGCAGTCGCGGGCGTAGAGATCCGGCGTTTGGTGTCATTCTAACGCCCAGTTCCGGCGTTTCAGTTTTCTACTGAGTATTGCCTACCGTGGTTAACGTGCGTTTGCAATTGCTGTGGTTTAGGTGAGGCCTCTTAGGGGTTGGGATGGATTCCGGCTTTCGCCGGAATGACGGTTGGGCGCGGGTTCAGCCCCATTGAGGGGGATGGGTCCCCGCATTCGCGAGGACAAGAGGGGTGAGGGATTGCCTGAGGGTTTAGGGGAGGCTGCTTCGCAGCTTGGCCATGGCGTCGGCGACGGATTCCTGACGGTTGAAGACAGCGGAGCCGGCGATTAACGTATGGGCCCCGGCGTCGACTACGGCGGCGGCGGTTTGGACGTTGACGCCACCATCGACTTCCAGTTCCACGTCGTAGCCCCTTTCGTCGATGATCGCCCTGAGACGGCTGACCTTGTTTAGAACTTGGGGGATTAGGGTCTGGCCGCCAAAGCCAGGGTTGACGGTTAGAATGAGTACGATGTCGAGGAAGGGCAGGGCTTCCTCGATGGAGGCTATGGGTGTAGCGGGGTTGAGGGCCACACCGGCGCGGCAGCCGCCGTCTTTGATTTGCTGGATTACCCGGTGGAGGTGGGTGCACGCCTCGGCATGGACGGTGACGTGGTGCACTCCGGCCTGGATGAAGTCGGGGATGCGTAGTCCCGGTTCGACTATCATCAGGTGGGCATCCAGGGGCAGGTGGGTGTAGGACTTAAGGCTCTCAATGACCACGGGGCCGAAGGTGATGTTGGGGACGAACCGGCCATCCATGACGTCCAGATGGATATAGTCGGCGCCTGCTTCGGTAGCTTCGGAGACTTGCTGGCCCAGCCTGGCGAAGTCGGCGGAGAGGATGGACGGGGCCAGTTTGACTTTCGGGCTAGGGTTCATCGGCAGTCTCCAACAGTTTTCTGGCGTCTTGAAGGGCGGCGTTGACCTGACGGGGCGCAGTTCCGCCAGGGACGTCCCGACTCGCAACGGATCCTTCGAGGGTGATTTTCAGCACGTCTTCGTCGAAGAGGGGGGAGAAGCGGCGGTATTCTTCCAGGGATAGCTGGTGGACCTCTTTGGCGTGCTCGCGGGCGTATCGGGAAGCACGATGGAGGATGCCGTGAGCCTCCCGGAAGGGCATGCCGCGAGCCACGAGATAGTCGGCGAGGTCGGTGGCCAGCATGTTGCCGGTCTGTGAGGCGTCTTCCATGCGGGTAGGATGAACGGTCATGGTTTCGATCATGCCGGCGAAGACCTGGAGGGTGGACAGGAGGGTGTCGACGGTGTCGAAGAAGCCTTCCTTGTCCTCCTGAAGGTCGCGGTTGTAGGTAAGGGGGAGGCCCTTGAGGGTGGTCAGGATGGCCATAAGGTGCCCGTAGACACGGCCGGTCTTGCCGCGTCCGATTTCGGCGAAGTCGGGGTTTCGCTTCTGGGGCATGATGCTGCTGCCGGTGGCGTACTGCTCGGCAAGGGTGATGAAGGCGAATTCCTGGGAGGACCAGAGGACGAGCTCTTCGCCGAGCCTTGAGAGGTGCATCATGGAGATGGCGGCGGCGGCGTGGACTTCTAAGAGGAAGTCCCGGTCGGCGCCGGCGTCCATGC
>CAYNJI010000105.1:0-4476 GCA_964397605.1 uncultured Dehalococcoidia bacterium
AAGCCCATTGCCAGCAGCAGCGGCAAGTCCACCTCTCCGTGAATTCCATGCCCGATGAATCCGAAAATTCCCAACACTGCGCCCACCACTAGATTGGATCCCGCCGCCCGGCGAGGGTCTATCTTCAATATCCTGATCATCAGGGGCAGCCGCAAGCTGCCAAGAATCAACCCCACACCACCTCCCAACAGTCCGATGGCCGCGCCGCCCGCTCCCGCCACACTGCCACTCGCCTTAGTCAAACCGGCCTCCCCCTCCGAAGGCTCGCCGGACTTCCCATCCTCGCCTTCGGAGGCGAGTCGACGGCTCAGGCCAAAAAACTCCACACCCTGCCACAGAACCAGCACCCCCGCCACCGCAATCAACAAGCCCGCAGGGAAATTGCCGCCAAAGAACCCCCCAGCAAAGCCTCCAATTATCGACGGAACCCCCAACCAGAGGACAACTCCCCAATCTATGCGACCCTCCGTCACGTGTCGATAACCCCCCGCCATGGCGGAAAGGGCGCTTACCAGAATGTTCGTGCCCGCGGCGAACTGGGGATTCACCCCCATAAAAAGCAGTGCCGGCAGCCGCATCGTTCCCAGGGCCAGGCCCACAAAGCCGCCTAGCACCCCCACCGCTAACGATAGGAGCGAAAGCAACGCTAGCTGCCACAATGCCAAGTCTGTGGTGAATTCAATCATCGACTACAGGCCCTGCTCTTCCCCTGCCCGACGCCGGAATACCTCTACTCCCGCGCCCGCAAGGACACCACCCTTTATGGGCGGACGGACCTTCATCACCCGCACTCGCACGCTCTCGACGGGATATGTGTCCAGAATCTCGCTGGCTATAGCGTGGGCCACCGCCTCCACCAGATTTCTCCCAGGCCCCTCCACGTGACGTTTCGCCACCCGGTAGAGGTCCGTATAGCTGACGCTATCCGCGATGTCGTCGGATACCCCCGCAGCGGTCAGGTCCAACTCCGCCTCAAGGTACACCTCAAAGGGTTGGCCCAATACCCGCTCTTCGTTGTTTCGTCCGTGATAGCCGTAGAACTGTATCCCCTCCAGGATTATCCGGTCCAAAGGTCACTCACCGTCCGATTCGCTTTCCAGAACCACCGCCGTGCCGTAGGCGAACAACTCCGTCGCCCCTGACATTATCACCGACGTGGCCAAGCACACAGTCAATCATACGCGCCATGGCCTCAGTCCGGGCCTCAGTCAAAAGCTCGGAGTATTCGATAATCTCGCCCCCGAAAAGGCTCTTAATGACGGCGACGATATCACGTCCGGTGTTGCGAGCCCTCACCGTGTTACCCTCCACCATCCCGAGCACCTTGACGATGCGATGGCCGATGACGGTTTCCGTCGTTACGGTAATCATCACCCGTTCTCCATCCTGGAAATCTCTTTCGCCAACTCCAGCAAATTGTAGGCCCGCTTAACCACTGGCACGTCCACCATGTTCCCGTCCAGGGCCAACGCGCCCCGACCCTGAGCCGTGGACTCTTCCCACGCCGCGACCACCCGCCGGGCGTACTCCAGGTCCTCCTCCCTTGGTGTAAACACGGCGTTGATGGTCTCTAGCTGGGCGGGATGAATGGCAAACTTCCCCTTGTATCCCAAGCTGGCCGCCGATTCTGCCTCTCTTCGCAGCCCCTCCGCATCTCGAAACCGGACGTAGGGGGTATCCAAGGCTACTATACCGGCGGCGCGAGCAGAGATGGGCACGAGTGACCGCGGGAAAGCCACCTCCTCCCCACTCTCCGTTCGCTGCAAACCCATGTCGTTCGTAAAGTCTTCGGCCCCAAAGGCCAGGGCCACCACGCGGCGAGACGCAGCAGAGATGGCAGAGGCAGCCAGAACTCCCGCCGCGCTCTCAATCCACGGTATGATCTTCACCGTGCCCTGGGGCATTCCCCGGCGAGCCTCCTCCACGCTCAGCAGTCGGTGACACTCCGTAACGTGCCACGGCGAATCCACCTTGCCCAAGCTCACACCGTATAGCTGAGGAGAAACCACCGCTCGCAGTTCCTCTGCGGTCCTACCCGTGTCCAACGAGTTGACTCGAACCATCACTTTCTGCCCACGCTGTGAAAGCGTAGGAACCAGCTCGGCAACCAGGTCCCTGGCCGCAGACTTCTCCTCTGGCGGAACCGAATCCTCAAGGTCCGCCACCAGAACGTCAGCCTGAAATCCCCTGGCCTTCTCCAGCATATTCCGCCGGTTTCCCGGCACAAACTGCAAACTCCTCAGCAACTCCAAGAAGCGACCTCCTAGTGAACGGCCGGCCTTCCCAGACACCCCCGCAGCACAGTGTCATCGCCGTCCAGCCAAGTATAGCATCCAGCCGACGGGCCACAAACAAGCCATCGCTAGGAACCAGGACAAGGGCCGTCGGACCTCCCACTGGCAAACGAGAAGCCCCCTTGCGACGATCTACGTCGCTTAGGAAAGGGAATGACCCTGTAAAGACCCGCCTAAACCCGTGCCCGTCCGGCGTTGACATCCGCCCAACATTAGTACAAAAATAGGTATCCTTAGCGCCAAATGGGGGCCGTTATGGTGAGTAAAGATGATTTCCGGGGCGGCATGGCCCGGTTCGCCACAGGCGTAACCATCGTGACCACCCTGGACCACCAGGGCAGTCTCCACGGCATGACCGCAAACTCCTTCACCTCCATCTCCCTCGCACCTCCTCTGGCCCTCGTTTGCGTGGACTTCCGCACCCACACCCATAAATTCATCAAGTCCATGGGAGCTTTCGGCGTCAACATCCTGAGCCAAGAACAGAAGGAGATAGGCGCCTACTTCGCCCGCAAACCCCAAGACCGGCTAGGCACGCCCTTTCAGCACCGCATGAGCGAGATCGGCTTGCCGATCATCGAAGGTTCCATGGCTTTCTTCGGCTGTCGGGTGGTTGATGCCCACGTCCACGGGGACCACACCATCTATATTGGTTCCGTTGACGAGATGGCCCTGGGGGACAAAGCCAACCCGCTGCTCTACTACGAAAGCCGCTTCACCCAGTTGGGCCAGGCCTGAGAATCTTTCTGCCCCTCTTAAGTAGGGGGCGTAGTTCACAAACCTCCCATCCCCGACTCTACAGCGCTATGAATCCTCGTGGCCGTTCCTGAAGCAAGCAATGGACGCCACATGGTCGTCCTCTCCCGGCCGCCATATAATCACGCCACCAGCAGTTCTTCCCTGGGTCGAAATCCCCTCCAGGTTCGTACGGTATACTTGCGACCGCTCCGAAACCAAGAAGACTTCGTCCTCCACTCCATCGCGCACAACCCGCGCGTGAACGATTGGCCCCGTTCTCTTGGTTGCCCGGAAGGCGATAACCCCCATACCGCCCCGCTGCTGCGTTGGATAACGGGACATTGACATCAGCTTCCCGTACCCCTTGGTGCTAATTATTAGAATCTTGTTCTGCGGCGTGATTGTCTCCATGCCGACAACCTCGTCGTCTCCAACCAGCTTGATGCCCCTCACCCCGCCCGCCGGACGCAAACGCAGCGGTACGTTGTTCGATGGGAAGCGGATGGAATGGCCCTTGGCCGTAAAAAATATAACGTCCTCCCCCTCCTTCAATTCCCTCACAGAGGTTAACTCGTCCCCCGGATCGAGGTTCATGATTATCAAACCGTTGCTGCGAAGGTTCGCCAGATCCCTTAGCCGCAGCCCCTTCACCTTCCCCTTGCGGGTGCCCAGCACGAAGTGGCTACCCAAGTCGATCTCGGGCGTCGAAACCACCTCCGTAATCCGTTCCTCGCCGGGCGTCATGCTGATAAGGTTCGCCAAAGAAGTACCGCGGCTGGTACGGGAGGTGTCCCCGACAATTTCGTAGCAGTCCAGCCGGTAGACCCTGCCACGATTGGTGAAGAACAACAATATATCGTGGGTGTCGGCAACCAGCAAATGCTGAACCGCGTCCCTTTCTCGAGTGGTCATCCCACGAATGCCGCGGCCGCCCCGAAGCTGCGAACGATAGGTCTCCGTGGGCATGCGCTTGATGTACCCTTGCCGGCTGATGGTTATTACCACCTCCTCGTGCTGGGTCAGGTCCTTCAGCGATATCTGCGTTGGTTCGTCCCGAATTATCCGCGTCCTACGGGGGTTGGCGTAGCGTTTCTTGAGATCAAGGGTCTCCTCCTTGATGACACTAAGCACCTTGCCCGGGTCCGCCAGAAGCTCCTCCAACTCGCCGATGGTCTGCAGCAGCGCCTCGTATTCGTCCTCCAGTTTCTGCCGTTCCAAGGCGGCCAGCCGGCGCAGCTGCATGTCGAGGATAGCCTGCGCCTGCGCGTCCGTCAGTCCCAACTCCACCATCAGGCTGTTCCTGGCCGCTTCCACGTTCTCCGACCCGCGTATGAGCTTGATCACCATGTCCAGGAACTTTATGGCGATGCGCAAACCCTCCAGGATGTGCGCCCGCTCGTTGGCCCGCTTGAGTAGAAACTCCGTCCGGCGGATTACCACCACC
>CAYNJI010000106.1:0-4067 GCA_964397605.1 uncultured Dehalococcoidia bacterium
TTTCTTGCTTTTCAAACTAGCCTTTGTGCGTCCTACGAATATCGGGCGGCTCGCGAGCCGCCCCTACCAGATGAACGAGGCAAATGAGGTTAGGCCAGACGTCATGCGGCGGGGGAGTTGGCGTTCTTGCGGCGGGCGAGCTTGGAGGGCCAGATGCCGGCTTCGTATAAGACTATGAGGGGCACGGCCACCAGGGACTGGTTTATGGGGTCGAAGGTGGGCGTGATGAGCGCTCCAAGAACGAAGGCGACGACTACCCAGTGCCGCCGCCACCGGGCGAACCCGGCGGAGGACACCACGCCGAACCTGGCCAGTATGAACATTATCACCGGGGTCTCGAAGACCACGCCCATCCAGAACAGAAGCATGGTCATCAGGTTGATGTAGCTGCTCACCCGAATGGTGGGCTCGGCGATATCCCCGCCAAAGTTGACCAGGAAGTTGATGGCGGGCGGGATGACCACCAGGTAGCCGAAAGCGACGCCGCCCGCGAAGGCCAGCAGCACCGCGGGCAGGAAGGCGAATAGATATCGCTTCTCACGGGGGGTCAGACCCGGAGCCACAAAGAGCATAACCTGGGCCAGCACTACCGGCAGGGCCAGAACCAGCCCCGTCATTATGGAGACCTTCATAGCCACGCCGAACATCTCCGTAACGTCGATGAACACCAGGCGTCCCGGGATATCGGTTAGGGAATCGGCGGGCTGCAGCAGGAACCGGATTATCCACGGGTGGAAGATGAAGGCGACAATGGTGGTGGCCACCACCGCCAGGGCCGCAATCATCAGCCTTTTTCGGAGCTCCACCAGGTGGCTTTGAAAAGGGGCTTGGCTCACGGTTGATTCTTAGATTTCGGGGGCTGTCCCTTGCCGACTTCGTCATCCTCATCCATAAGGTGGGAGAACTGGGTGGTGGCGTTTCGCAACTCCCGAATCATCCGTCCCAGGCCCTTGGCTACGCTGGTGAGCTGACGCGGCCCGAGGATGATGAAGGCCAGGAACACTACGACAAGAAGTTCCATGCCGCCGATGCCGAAGAAGTTCATCTGGGTTTCTCCTGTTTGCGAAGATGCCGCCGGCATTCGACGGATAGCGACAGGGATTCTACGTTGAATCCCAACTCTTTCAGCAGCCGCGCCATGGTGCAGAGGGGCAGGCCCACCACGTTGGCGCGGCACCCTTCCACCCGCGACACCGGGTTCAGGCTCCGGTCCTGAACACCGTAGCCCCCCGCCTTGTCCGACGCCCGTCCCG
The DNA here is from genome assembly GCA_964397605.1 of uncultured Dehalococcoidia bacterium. GTDB lineage: Bacteria > Chloroflexota > Dehalococcoidia > Lucifugimonadales > JAPULR01. The sequence continues at coordinate 1,254 of CAYNJI010000106.1, forward strand.
AGGCCACGTATTGATCGATTTCCGACGCGGAATAATTTCGCATCAGAACCTCGCTCTCGCACACGTCCAACCGCCACTGGCCCGCAGCGCCGTCGACCACGGCAACGCCCGTAATAACACGGTGGACGCGCCCACGGAGGCTCGTCAGCATCTGCCGAGCCTGGGCGGCGTCGGCGGGCTTCCCCAACACCCGACCTTGCGACACCACCAGCGTATCGGCTCCCACGACGAGCCGGCCGGGATGCCGCTGGGCCGACGCTTGCGCTTTGGCCAGGGCCAGCCGGCGCACCGTGTCTTCGGGTGATTCTCCTTCTTCAGTCCGCTCTTCTACATCCGGCGTCGTGGCCTCAAAGGGTACTCCCAGGCTTGTCATCAGCAGGCGACGCCGCGGAGAGGAAGAGGCCAGCATCAGCCCTTCCAGGGGACGCCGGAGGGTGAGGACGGCGATGCATTCCACATGGTGGGTCTGGGGGAACATGTCGACGGGCGTCACGCTCTCCAGGAAGAAAACATCCTTGCACAGAATCTTCAGGTCGCGGGCGAGGGTGGACGGGTCACAAGAGACGTAGACAACACGTCGGGGCTTGAGTTCCTTAAGGGCCTTGAGGGCGGAAGGGTGGCAGCCCTTCCGCGATGGGTCCAGGATCACACCGTCGGGCTGCACTTCAAGGTTGGGGAGCGTCTCCTCCGTGCGGCCCTGAAGGAACTCAACGTTGGAGAGGCCAGCGGCGTTGGCTTTGGCGTCCTCCACGGCGGCGGGAGAGTCTTCGATGGCGATTATCCGTTTGGCGTAGGGGGCGAGCAGCAGGGCGAAGGTGCCCACGCCGGCGTAGGCGTCCACAAGGGTTTCGTTGCCGGAAAGCTGCAGCCCGTCCTTGACCAGGTCCACCAACCGCTCCAGCTGCTTTATGTTGACCTGGAAGAAAGAGGGGGAGGCGATTTGGAAGGAGCAGTCCCCCAGGGTTTCAACGTAGCGCTTCTGGCCGGTGGTCACGGGAATGTCCGGCGACTTGAGGGTGGGCTGCACGAGGTAGTCGCCGGTGTTTACACCCCAACGCACGGAAAGCTGGGTGGTCTCGGCGCACCGCCCCTGAAGTTTACTCAGAATGTCGTTGACGCCGGGATCCATGAGCATGCACTTGTCCACGGTCACATGCCGCCGGGTCTCACGGTTCACGAAGCCCAGAGAGCCTTCTTCCCCCACAGTGAACCGGGCGTGGTTGCGGTAGCCTAATTGGTCGGGCGAGGGAATCGTCGGGGCCACGGACGGGTTGGCAAAACCTCCCACGCGCTTCAGGGCGTCCGTCACTGCGTCGAACTTGTAGCGCAGCTGGGCGTCGTAGCTGACGTGCTGCCACTGGCAGCCGGTGCACGGGCCGAAGTAGGGACATGGCGGATCGACGCGTTCGGGCGAAGGTTCAATCACCTCCAACGTACGCGCGGCCACGTAGTGCCTTCGCTCTCGAAAAACCTCCGCCACCACTTCCTCGCCGGGAATGGCGCCGGAGACGAAGACGCGATGGCCCTCAACCACGCAGGTGGCTTCACCAAGGCGGCCCCAAGAATCGGGGCGCAGGCGCAGCTTTCGGCCAAGAAGGCCCGTTCTTCCCGTTCCGTTCAAGCTACCTCCCAAGCCGGCATGCCGGTCGGCCCCATAGACATTCAACCCGCAGCCGTTGACCCAAAGTCAACGTGCGTATACACTCAAATAACAGCAAGGGGCGCACACCCCGCTGAAAATACACACAATAACCTTACACTGGGAGGAACCAATGGCGAAACCCTTTGCCGTGAGCGATGCTGAATTCAACGAAAAGGTAATAGAGGCGGAGCTTCCCGTACTGGTGGACTTCTGGGCGGAGTGGTGCGTGCCCTGCAAGATGATATCCCCCATTGTGGACGAGCTGGCGGAAGAGATGGACGGAGTTATGGACTTCGCCAAAGTGGACGTAGACTCGAGCCCCATCACGGCCGTGACCTACGGCATCCGCAGCATTCCGGCGCTGCTGATCTTCAAGGGCGGCAAGCCCGTGGAGCAGATAGTGGGCGCTGTGCCCAAGGGCCAGTTGAGGAAGAAGATACAGGCAGCGCTGGCCGCTTAGCTTTTCGTCCCGGCGTCGGTTTAGGTGCCGGCGCGAACGACTGAAATTACGCCCCCTCCGACTATGGATGGGGCACTTAGGCGAACTTAACGGGAGTGGATGGGGCCCGGTGGCTCTCGCGGACTTCAAATCCGCTGTATCCCGTCACAACCGGGATGGGAGGGTTCGACTCCCTCCCACTCCCGCCACAGGGTTTTCCAACAAATGCAAAACCTCTAAGTGGGCGTCTATAGCAAAGGGAAAGGAAAGCTGGCTTCGAATGCAGAAGGCCGCCAATTCAGCAACGCCGCCCAGTTGCCCAAGCTGCAATGCCCCAATGGTTCTCCGGAGGAGAAGGAGCGATGGCAGTCCATTCTGGGGATGTAGGAGCTATTCCGCCGGCTGCAAAGGTACCCGCGATTACGCGGACAGCGCAGCTGAACCTCAAAGCGAAGACACTCCCGCGACGGTTCCTGAAGTCAGCGTACGCTGGAACGACGCTACCCTGGACAGACCTGGGTGGCCATCATGCAGATACACGACGGCCGGTGGAAGATTACGCTCCTCTCCTACTTTAGCGAGGATCTCCAACGAGTTCCGGCAATGCTGGATCGCACGCACGTGGGAAGCGTCCACTGCTTCCCGAGAGATACGGAGAGTGACAGGGTCTGTCAGAAAGGTCATTCAAAGGGGAAGCACTCCTCCAACCCATCCTGATGCGGAGAAGGAACTT
>CAYNJI010000106.1:4077-4415 GCA_964397605.1 uncultured Dehalococcoidia bacterium
CTCTCTATGTTGGGGTTCGAGAAAAACCTTCGCCTATCCCCGTTGCAAGGAGACCTCAGCGTAAGATTGGAACCAGACGTTTTCCAACACCTTAGCGACCGATCACTGAGCCTGCCCGATGCAGACTTTGAGTTTGATGACTCTGTACGGCTGGATTCCGACTACGAGAGGCAGTTTGTCTGCTGGGTTAAGGAGAACTTGGGACAGGACGCGGCTCGATGGCTGGCACCTCAGGCTTCCTTCGACGCCCTGACTGCCACTCATAGAGACTCTGAACTATCGGAAAGGAGAGTTGACTTCTTGGTGCACGCTCCTTTCCGGACTCCGTTCGTTGTGGA
>CAYNJI010000107.1:0-4319 GCA_964397605.1 uncultured Dehalococcoidia bacterium
GTCTTCATGGGGGCAGGTTCTCCGCGGCGGGAGGGGGATGGGTTGTCGCCACCGTCTTTACGGGGGCAGTGTCTCCGCCGGAGGATGGGATGGGTCCCCGCATGCGCGAGGACAACGGGAGGGGGCTACGGCTCGCTTCTATCCCAATCCGGGAGGGTCCAGTAGCCGATGTTGGGTAGGGTTACTTGTGCCGTCAGGCCCTGGGCGCGCTTGAGTCGCTGAACGTTGTAGAGATGCGTCACCAACTCCCCCTCGCTGTGGTGGAAGCAGCCATCCAGGGTGAACACGCGAAGGTTGGGGTCCGTGGGGTGCTCAAGGAGGGTGCCAGGGTATCTTTCGGAAATCTGGTCGTAGAAGCCCGGGCTTTCGAGGTCGATGGTCTTGGCCCGGAGAGAATCCAGCGTCTCCCTTGCCAGAATCCCGTGCACCATGGCAATGGCCTCGCCAAGCTTGCCCAGGATCACGTCTATCTCCCACCACTGCTCCTTGTCCAGCTGGCGATGGGACAGCGCCGCCAGGTAGTCCACCTCGTCTCGATAGGGAATGCCCTCAGGGAAGATTTGGTCGCCCCAGCGGAGGATATACCATCGGAACAGGTGAGAGGCCACGTGGCTGATGTTGTTGCGGATGCTCCAGTCAGACCATCCCCAACGGGGGCTCGTCCAGTCCAGCTGAGGGTCTGTCAGACCTTCTAGTTCCTGGGCAGCCATGGCCTCATACTGTCCAAAGAGGGGAAAGAGGTCCAGAGCGGGGCCTTGGGGGTTGGTAAGCTGTTCAGCCATGACGATGCCTCTCACACAGATTTGGGCGTCGGCAAGGGTATCATCGGTGGAGGGAGTTGTCGACGCGTCCGGCGCCTTGCTGCGGGCTACCAGTCTTTGTTCGAATCGTTGTTTGCGCTGCGGGAGCGCGTATTGCCGGTTTGTCCACCCCTTGGGCTAGCAGAGGCAGACGCGCCTCTAGACATTATTATGGCGGCTACGGTAACGCCTATGCCGCCAAGGAAGATTAGGGCTACAGAGGGGAATTTCGGGAAGTCACCCATGGACCGGGTCAATTCCTGGAGAATATCCAACGCCGGCTCGCAGGCGAAGTCCGCAGCATCGCCGCAAATCTCGTAGGAGACATTGGACAGAAAGGCCGATAACATGGCAGCGACGATGATGGCGGTGAAACCGGCGACTATGAGGGTGATGCTTGGCCACATTATCATGGAAACGCGGTGGGGCAGATTCACCAGGGCCAGCAGGACCGTAGCCAAGGCCATGATCACCAGGGCCGCCGTAGGGCCAACACCCTGTAAGGTGTTGATGGGGTCTCGAAAGGCGTCGGCCTCGGCGACGAATTCCTCACGCGGCATCTCTGAAGCTTCAGCGGCGGCTTCCACCAGGTCCAGACGATCATGATCGTCCAGGTGGGCGCGTACGCTAGCGATAGCTTCGTCGATATAGGGGGAGACGACGGCGCGGGCGGCCAGCTTCATGGCTTCCGGGCTTTCCGGCTGCGATAGGGCTTCGGCCCTTACCGCCTCCCATTGAGATTCCAGGCTTGCGGCCGTCCGGGGGTCAAGGTAGGACAAGACGGGCAGCACCTGGTCTAAAGCGTCCTCCAGCGTTTGCTCGGGGACGTTCGCGAGGGAAGGCACTCGCGGGGGAATGACGCCCCTTTCCAGGTATTCGATTAAGGTCCGCGCCTCCTCGGCGTACTCTGCCGCAGTTGTTGGATAGACCAGTTCCGCCGATTCCACGCGGCGGTCTACGTAGTCCAAGCTCACCGGCCGCATTCTTTCAATCGGCTGACTCAAGTCGATGAAAATCTGCGGGTCTTCCACTTCGCCTCGCAGATAGCCCAGAACGCCGGTAATTATCCCGTCTATCTGAGCCTTGACGAATGAGGGAGTCACAACCTCCCTGGCCAATCTCTCGAACTCCTCAGAGTCCATACCGAGTTCTTCCCGAAGCTGCTCCACTTCCTCCCGGTGTTCTAACTCTGCTAGAAGTTCCTCGTATATGGCGTTGTAGGAGTCGTTAGCTTCCAGGACACTTGTGTAGAAGGTGGGCTCCAGAACGGTGCTTCTTACCTTGGAAACGGTCAGGAACGCAAGAAAACTGACGCAAACCAGCACGGCTAGAAGAAGGGCGACGATAGTGCGCATGCCTACTCCGAGCATAGGGGGTCAAACGCATTCTCAGGCGGCAAATTTGCTTCTGGGGGGAGGGCTTTAATGGTTGGACGAATGGGGGGCGGACTCCACTTCCAACTCGCCGGAACAGGGTAAGCGGACGGCGTTGGAAATAGCAGAGCGGGATGTGCGTTGGAGGCGTGCAAAGCAAAAACATTGTACACCATATACATAATGAAGGGCATTGCGCCCGTCCCTTCTGGCATTCTTCATCCTTGGAGGGTAGAATCGGCTTCATGCGTCCGGACGCCCGAATACTTTGTTGAGGAACGACACCTTCGCTTCCCGGTTGCTGGGCCCCCTCCAGCATTCCGAATATCGTCGTCTCTGGATCGCCACTGCCTTCTCCCAATCCTCGGCGTGGGCGCTCATAGTGGCCCGGGCCGCCCTGGCCCTCAACGAAACGGGGTCCTCCAGCGCCGCCGGCATAGTAACCTTTGCCGCCATGATTCCGTCGGTGATCATGTCTCCGGTGGCGGGCTACCTTGCCGACCGGTTTGACCGCCGTCGGGTGCTGGCCGGGGCATACGCCGTGAATCTGGTCCAGAACCTAATCTTGGCCCTTCTCGTCATTACCGGAAACATCGAGTTGTGGCAGCTGGTGGTCCTATCCACGGTGAACGGCTTCGCCAGGGCAACCCAGATGCCTGCAGCCCAGGCGCTACTTCCCAACCTGGTCCCCAAGAGCAAGTTGGTCAATGCCGTGGCCTTCCACCATGCCACTCAGCAAGCGAGCAAGCTGACCGGCCCGCTGTTCATACTGCCGGTTGTGCTCCTGGGCTATGGCGAATGGGCTTTCGTCATTGCCCTGGGTCTGTACGCGATTGGCCTGCTGCTGGTGCTGCGAATCCGGACTGTGTCAAGAGGAGTGGTAGACCGCAGTCGAAGCGCCATCAGCAACCTGGGGGAGGGATTGTCTTTCGTCTACAGCCACAGGCTGTTGCTGCCCCTATTTCTGGTGGTGATTGCCCACTGCGCCCTGGCGATGTCCTACGAGACCCTGTTTCCCGTTCTCTCCAGGGATAGGCTTGGACTTTCCGAAGGGGCCGAGCTGTACAAGGGAGGGAACCTTCTTATGATCGGCATTGGCGCCGGCTCTCTGGTCTCATCCTTCGGTATCGCCGGGATGGGTAGCGAGGTCGTCCGTGGGCGGACTCTCTTCGTGTTGGGGGTCCTCAGCGGGCTGACTCCGCTGCTGCTGGGCCTTTCCTTCAACCTTACGACTGCTGTTATTGCTGCCTTTGCAGTGGGATTTGCTCAAGCGGGTTTCATGACCCTTTCCAGCGCCATGGTGCAGCAGATAGTGCCTGACGAGATAAGGGGCCGGGTTATGGCGGTGTACAGTTGGCACATTCAGGGGGCGATGGCGAGCTTCAACCTGGTAAACGGCATTCTCGCCGACACGGCTTGGCTTAACGCCACAAGGGTGCTGGGAGGATTTGGCTCGATATTCGCGGGACTAATGACTTTGAGCGCGCTCAACCGGCCCCTGCGCGGGCTATATAATCGGGGCATCGGGACGCGCTCCGTGGCCGAGGCGTTATCGGAACGCCGAGGTTAGAGAGCAGCAGAGGGAGAAGCAACTATGAAGAAGGTCATCATACAAGCAGATAGGCTTATAGACGGTTTGGGCGGGCCGCCCCAAACGGGCATGGCTCTGGTCGTTGAGGGCGGCGTGATTTCGAGTATTGTCCCCGCCGCCAATCTGGAATACGATGCGGACTCCTCTCAAGTCCTGCATTTCCCTGGCGCCACGCTGCTGCCGGGACTAATTGACTGTCACACTCATACGAACATGGCGGGACGGGGGCGTTCCGGCGAGGAGGCCATTGCCGACGGGGACGATCTGATGCTGCTCCGTTCCGCCCGCAACGCCCGCACTGCCCTCCACAGCGGCGTTACGACGATGTGCGACAACGGGGCTTGGCATAATACGGGGTTGTCGCTGAAGCGCGGCATAGAGGAGGGCGAGGTGGAAGGGCCCACGCTTCTGGCCTGCGGCCGGCCCGTTACCGTCACCGGCGGGCATCTCTGGTTCATGGGGGGCGAAGCCGATGGCGTGGATGGAGTGCGGAAGGCCACCCGAGGGCTTATCAAGGAGGGGGCGGACTTTATCAAGGTGATAGCCACCGGAGGC
>CAYNJI010000108.1:0-4281 GCA_964397605.1 uncultured Dehalococcoidia bacterium
TACCTGGGCCTGATGGAAAAGATGGGAGTGGAGCGGTATTCCGTTTTAGGCTTCTCGATGGGAGGCTGGCTCGCGGCGGAGATGGCGGCGATGTGCACGCATTCTCTGGATCGGCTGGTCATTTCCTCCGGGGTGGGCATCAGGCCGGAGGAAGGGGAGATTGCGGAGCTATTCACCGCGTCTAGGGAAACGGTGGCGGGGTTGCGGTTCTTCGACACGTCCCAGGTGCCGGACTATGACGAACTTTTCGGTCAACCGATGACGCGGGAGCAGGCGGCGGTTGAGCGTGATAACCGGGAGACGGCGAGCCGGTGGTGCTGGAGTCCGTATATGAACAATCCCAACCTGCCACACTACTTGAAGCGGGTTTCCACACCCACGCTGATTCTGTGGGGGCGGGAGGACGCCATCGTTCCGGTGGAGTGCGCCGATCTCTACCGGCAGGCAATCAGGAATTCGAGGGTCCATCTGATAGAGCGCTGCGGGCATTCTCCGCAGATTGAGAAGCCGCAGGAGTTTCTGGACGCAGTTGTACCCTTCCTGCAAGGGGCCTAGGGGCCCTATCGGATCTATCTAAGGAGGCAGCCCATGTCCGTTCAAGTTTATTGGTTCACGGAGCAGCCCTACAGTTTCACGACGGAGGAGTTGCTGGCGGAACATCAGGAAGATTCCTACTTTACGCTGAGCAACCGGTTCTTCGACCCGCTCAAGGCGCATCAGCTGTACAACGAGTATCACGAGCAGTACGCCTTTGCCGACGAGGTGGGGTTCGACGGAATAATGACCAACGAGCACCATAGCGCATGGTGGTGCATGAAGCCGTCGGCGAATATCGACGCAACGGCGATAGCCATGGTGACGAAGAATTGCAAGATTGCGATTCTGGGCAACGTTATCCCCATTACTGAGAATCCCGTTCGAATAGCGGAAGAGATAGCGATGGTGGACGTGATTTCCGGCGGGCGGGTGATTTCCGGTTTTGTGAGGGGTACGCCGGTGGAGAGCTTACAGGCGAACATCAACCCGGCGGAGAACATGGAGCGCTTCGAGGAGGCGCACGACCTTATCATCAAGACGTGGACGTCGGACGGCCCCTTCCGATGGGAGGGGAAGTATTTCCACAACCGGATAGTGAATCCGTGGATGAAGCCGATACAGAAGCCGCATCCGCCTATCTGGTATCCGGGAACGTCGAGCGTGGAGAGCGTGGTGTGGGCGGCGGAGCGGGGATATGCGTACATGAGCTTGGGCAGCCTGTTGGACGTGGCGGTGCAGACGAACGAGCTGTATCACAAGACGGCCCACGCCGCGGGGTTCGACACGGGGCCGGAGCATTACGGCTACCTGATTCGGGCATTCGTTGCAGATACGGACGAGCGGGCTTACGAGGTAGGCAAGAATTTCATGTGGAACGAGAAGTATCGGTTCAAAGCCATTGAGGAGCACGGAGACCCGCCGGGATACCGGAGCCGAGATGCGGCGAAGATTGCTTCGCGCCGGGTGCAGCCGGGGTTTGGGGGATGGACCTACGACCAGCTAATCGAGATGGACAATCTCATAGTGGGCAGCCCGGACACGGTGATAGCGACGCTGCGCCGGATTCGTAAGGAGTTGAAGGCGGGGTATCTGCTGATATACGGGCACGAGGGGCCGATGCCGCACGAGGACGTGATGCGGTCGATAGAGTTGTGGGGGACGAAGGTTATACCGGCGTTGAAGGGGGATGATTAAGGGGGGAGGGGGAGCGGGCGTCTTGAAATGTCTGTGGCACGTAGCACACGAGGACCCTTTCTCAATCGCTGGGCGGCGACGCCTGACCTTGATGGTCGTATCCCTAGCAGGACACGCCCCCGTCTTGTCGCAGCCCACAGGTGTGCCAATAACCGGCGTCAATCGTCTTGAACCGCTCGTCCTCTGGAGGCTCTGACCGGTGTGTGTCGAATAGAAACTCCATTCCCACTGCGTTCACACCCATGCCCGGGTCATCGAATTCCGCCGCTCGCTTAAGATCGAAACCCCAGCAAAGTACCGCCCCATCTGTCGTAAGTGCGCAGGTGTGGTATACGCCAGAGACAATAGCCGAAAATGGCCCTTCCTCAGGCGGGGACAGCTGACCCGCCATATCAACTCCTTCACAGAAAGCCCTACCGTCTAAGGTCAACCCGCAGCTATGGATAGCTCCCATGCTGATAGCGCCGAAACGTTCCTCCTCAGAGGGAGCTAACAAACTAAACGGCTCACAAAGAACCCTGCTGTCCAGGGTCAACCCGCAAACCTGCTGCGCTCCGACACTTATATCCACGATTTCCTCTGTCCCGAATGGGGAGAGTTTACTCCTGATATCCCAACAGATTACTCTACCCTCCTGCCGGATCCCACAGGTCTGGTCCCCACCCGCCGCAATCTTTGTGAAACGTTCTTCCTCAGGCGGAAAGGGGGCACTGTAGTGCGGACTGCCTATCTTAGCCAAGTCTTCGCCAGAATGGGTCGTGAACCCCAGCAAACGGCAGTTCCATCCGATCGCAGCCCGCAGGTGTGGTGCGCTCCCGCGCTGACCTGGACAAATCCAACCGCCTCACCGGTACCGCACGCTATGAGCGATGCAATGGCCAGCACCGCCACGGCGACAGACGATGGATTGATCAACGTGAGCCACATTACTCCACTCCCTGATACAAGACGAAGATCGCCATGATACCAAACGGATAGGACGAACAATTGGGTTTTGCTAGGTCTTCTTGTGCCGCTTGAACTCTTGTCGTGCTGTCGAAGCTCATGGAGGAGTGCGTGATGCGGTCGATAGAGTTGTGGGGGACGAAGGTTATACCGGCGTTGAAGGGGGATGATTAAGGGGGGAGGGAAAGAGGGCGTCTACGAGGGACGCCCTGACGGGGGTTGAGTCCAGCTACTGTCCTAATGCCTGGGACTGTAAGGTGGCCAGAGCAATGAGGTAGGCGCCGCCTAGAAGTTCAGGTTGGACGAATTCCAGCCGGTCTTCCGGCGTGTGGATGCGGGAAATGTCGGGGCCGAAGAGCAATAGCGCCGGGATGCCCTCGTCCTCAAATGGCACGTGGTCGCTGGCAGCTCCCGGCGGCAGGAAACCCGGTTGGGCTTCGATTTCCAACTCCGCCGCTATTTTCAGGGCCAGATCGCTGAATGCCTGGTGGCCGGCGACCTCCAGTTGGAGGCCGGAGCCAACCACGTCGAAATTCATCATGACTCTCATCCGGGCCAGTTCCGCTTTGGTCAAGGATGCGACATAGTGGCGGCTGCCGTAAAGCCCCAGCTCTTCGGCTCCGAAGGCGATGAATCGGACGGAGAAGGGCAGGGAGCGTCCGGCCAGAGCTTCCGCCAATGACAAGACCACGGCGACGCCGGAAGTGTTGTCGTTGGCTCCGGCCCTGGTTGCAGTAACTATGTCGTAGTGGCTGCCTACGATAACCAGGCCATCGCCGATGCCCTTCATTTCGGCGACCACGTTGCGGGACTCCAGTTCCTGCACTTCTACGTTTACGGATATCTCCACTTGCCCATCGGACAACGTCTCGGTCCAGAGTTCCCCCACGCTTGTGTCGAAGAGCAGGGCCGGAATTGCCGACTCGGCCATCATGAGCGGGGTATAATTCGCGAAATCCAGGTTGCCGGAAATGACGGCAGCGACAGCCCCGGCTTCTGCTGCTTTCCCGACGTTCTCGAGCAAATCCTGAAGGGCCTGCTTGTCGCCCAGAATGCCATCTTGCGGTTGGAACCAGGCGACTTTCCCTTCCAGTCCTTCTGTCGGGAGACCATCGCTCCGTCCCACCGGCGTCAAGGGACCGGCGGCGGTTACGCTGTTGGGCGGGGTGGCGAATAACAGGCCGGGGAACTCCTGGCCCTGAATGACGACTTTGGCGTTTTCTCCTCCGGTTTCATACCACCGCGAAAAATCAAAATACCGGAATGCAAAGGGCTGTATCTCTGTTGAGTAGCCCATGGCATGGAAGCGGGCTTGCAGATGTTCGGCGGCCTGCAGCTCTTCGGGAGTAGCGCTTTCCCGGTGGTCCAATTCATCCAGCAGCTCTTTCAGCAAGGCGTAGACCTGTTCCGAAGCAGCAGCTAATTGGTCTTGCGGCGATTGGGTGGGAGAAGGCTCGGGTGCTGGCGTCTGAGACGGGCGAGTCGGACTGGCGGGAGGCGTTGCAGTGACTGCGGGGGGTGATTCGGCCGTAGGGGACGGAGTGGGCGTTTCGGCGGAACAGGCAAGAGAGACGGCTAGAAGGACGAGGATCCCCTGAATGAACA
>CAYNJI010000109.1:0-4271 GCA_964397605.1 uncultured Dehalococcoidia bacterium
GCTCAAGTCCGGCCAGAAGTACGATCCCCAAGAGGCCCGGCTCATCGCCCTCGCCCAACTGGAATTCTATCGCCGTCTGCGGCCCGGCGAGCCTCCCAGCCTGGAAAACGCGTTTAACCTCTTGCGCAGCCTGCTGTTTGACCGCCGCCGCTACGACCTTGGTCGCGTCGGCCGGTTCAAGCTCAACGGTCGTCTCAACCTCTCCAATCCCCCGGACGATAGGGTGCTCCACCTCGCTGACCTCACCGCCATGATCCGCACTATCATCGAGCTCAACAACGGCGTAGGCCGCCCCGACGACATCGACCATCTGGGCAATCGCCGGGTCCGTGGCGTCGGCGAGCTCGTGCAGAATCAGATGCGAATAGGTCTCCTCCGCATGGAGCGCATGGTCAAAGAGCGCATGACCCAGACGGACCCGGATCAGGCCACTCCTCAAGCCCTGGTCAACATCCGCCCCGTCGTTGCCGCGGTCAGGGAATTCTTTGGCGGCTCCCAGCTTTCCCAGTTTATGGATCAGACCAATCCCCTGGCGGAACTCACCCACAAGCGACGTCTCTCCGCCCTTGGCCCCGGCGGCCTCTCCCGGGAGCGCGCCGGCTTCGATGTGCGGGACGTTCACTTCTCCCACTACGGCCGCATCTGCCCTATTGAGACCCCGGAAGGCCCCAACATCGGCCTGCTCAGCTCTCTGGCCAGCTATGCCCGCATCAACTCATTTGGATTCATAGAATCACCCTACCGTCGCGTGCTCAACACGCTCCGCAGCTCCGACCCGGACCTCTTTGGTCGCACCGTCACCGAGGAAATCAAGGACGAAGACGGCAACTATCTTGTCGCCTGGAAGTCGGAAACGGGCAAGGCCTTTCATCTTGGCGTGGAAAATGTCATAAACGAAGCCGGCAGGGTCACTTCCCAGGCGCGAAAGATAATCGGCGCCATCCCATTGGAACTCCTCGCTCAGTTGCCCGAATGTGACATCCCTGTCAAACACCACGTTTCCACCAAGAACGAAGACGTGATATATCTTTCCGCCGACCGGGAAGAGACTTACGTCATTGCCCAGGCAAACGCGCCCCTCGATAAGAAGAACCAGATTCTTGGAGACCGTGTGGAAGTGCGTATCGGTGACGCCTATGCAGAAGAAGCTCCGAACCGCGTCGATTTTATGGACGTTTCTCCCATGCAGATAATGAGCGTCTCCGCATCCCTCATTCCGTTCTTGGAACACGACGACGCCAACCGCGCCCTCATGGGTTCCAACATGCAGCGCCAGGCCGTCCCCCTACTCCGGCCCCAGGCCCCCCTTATCGGCACCGGCATAGAAGGTCGAGTGGCCCAGGACAGCGGACAGGTGATCCTCTCCAAAGCTGCAGGAGTCGTCACTTCCGTCAACGGCGGCTCCGTCATAATTAAGGACAAGTTGGGCCAGGAATACCAACATCAAATAACAAAGTTCGCCCGTACCAACCAGGGCACTTGCTTCAACCAGAGGCCCATCGTGCAGAAGGGCCAGCGCATTAAGGGGGGCCAGGTTCTGGCCGACAGCTCCTCTACTGAGAACGGCAATCTGGCCCTGGGCCAAAACGTCCTCGTCGCCTTCATGAGTTGGGAAGGCTACAACTACGAAGACGCCATCATACTCAGCGAAAACTTGGTCAAAAACGATTTCTTCACCTCCATACGCATCGAGAAGCACGAAATGGAGGCCCGGGAGACCAAGCTCGGCCCCGAAGAGATAACCCAAGACATCCCAAACGTGGGTGAGGAGAACCTGCGAGACTTGGACGAACGGGGCATCATCTCCATCGGCGCGGAAGTCGGCCCCGGCGACATACTCGTCGGCAAAGTCACTCCCAAAGGCGAAACGGAGCTCACCGCGGAGGAGAAGCTCCTAAGGGCGATTTTCGGCGAAAAGTCTAGGGACGTTAAGGACACCTCCCTGCGGGTCCCCCACGGCGAACGAGGCAAGGTTATCGACGTGAAGATACTCAGCCGGGAGAACAAGGACGAACTCCCCGCCGCCGTTAACGAAGCCGTTCGCGTCTGGGTCGCTCAAACCCGCAAAATCTCCGTGGGTGACAAAATGGCTGGACGCCACGGCAACAAGGGCGTCGTCGCCCGTATCCTCCCCGCCGAGGACATGCCCTACCTTCCCGACGGCACCCCCGTGGACATCATCCTCAACCCCATCGGCGTGCCTTCCCGGATGAATCTGGGTCAGGTGATGGAAACTCCTCTCGGCTGGGCAGCAAAACACCTGAACTTCCGCGCCATCACTCCCATCTTCGACGGCGCGACCGACATTTCCATAGAGGATGGATTAGCCCGTACTTGGTTCGTCCAACAGGCTCAATCGAGCAATGGCGCCTCCACTAACGGTGCTCATCAAACGGACGTGGAACTCGTCGAACCTTGGCTTAAGGAACGTGGTTACGACGCCCAACAGCTTTGGGACGACTCCGTAGTGGGTGAGGCTTGGCCGGCCGCCCTCCGTATCTGGCTCAAGGAGGACCTGGGAATTTCCGCCGACGGACTCACTCCGGAGGAGTTGCGCGAAAAGACTCGGGAGATTCACCGCACCATGAAAGTGGCTCCCCCGACCTTCGGCAAAGTTCATCTGCGAGACGGCCTCACTGGTCAGCCTTTCAGCCAGCCAGTAACCGTCGGCTACATCTATATGATGAAGCTTGTGCACCTGGTGGAGGACAAGATTCACGCCCGCTCCACTGGCCCCTACTCCCTCATAACCCAGCAGCCCCTGGGCGGCAAGGCCCAATTCGGAGGGCAGCGCTTCGGTGAAATGGAAGTCTGGGCTTTGGAAGCCTACAGCGCTGCCCACAACCTTCAAGAAGTACTCACCGTCAAGTCAGACGACGTCACCGGTCGGGTCAAGACCTACGAGGCCATCGTCAAGGGCGAAGATGTCGTGGAGCCTGGCATACCGGAATCCTTTAACGTTCTGGTAAAAGAGCTCCAGAGCCTGGGTCTGGCGGTGGAACTCCTCCACGAGGACAACAACGCCAGCCTCATCGAAGAAGCCAAGGAATCCCTGGAACTCCCCTTGGACTGAACCCTGATCGACTGAGCAAGGCGCCCCATATCGGCCCAGCCACCAATCCTCGGATCCCCAAGGAACCCAATTGGAAGGCGGAATAATAGATGGTTAGTCTAATGGATAGAACCGAGGTGCACTCTCCCAGCTTTAACGCTATACGCATCTCCATCGCCTCACCGGAACAGATCCGTAGCTGGTCCCACGGCCAGGTTTCCAAGCCGGAGACCATCAACTACCGCACTCTCCGCCCTGAGAAGGACGGCCTCTTCTGCGAGAGGATATTCGGTCCCACTAAGGACTGGGAGTGCTTCTGCGGCAAGTACAAGCGCATCCGCTATCGTGGCGTCATCTGCGACCGCTGCGGAGTGGAAGTTACACGCTCGCGAGTTCGCCGCGAGCGTATGGGCCACATAGAGCTGGCCGCCCCCGTTGCCCATATATGGTTCAGTAAAGGCACCCCCAGCCGGCTCGGATTGCTCCTCGACCTCTCCCCCCGAAATCTGGAGCGCGTCCTCTACTTCGCCCAACATGTCATCATCTCCGTAGACGACGAGATGCGGGAGGAAGCCCGCCGTTTGGAGAAGGAAACCTTCGACCAGAACCAGCAGATCCTTCGTCAATCAGCCGACGACAGGATAGCCGCCCTATTTAGCCTTGAATCCACGGGTGTAGACGACGACCAGCTCCCCCAAGCTCCCGAAGATACCGCCGTGGGCGTGAGGGCGCAGGTCGCTGGAATAGAAGAGAGCCTGGAAAAGGAACTCTCTCAGCTGGAGGAGGATTACGAAACCGCCATTGATGACCTGGACAGCATCAGACCTATGATGCTCGTTACGGAAACCCGTTTCCGGGAACTCAACGGCCGCTTCGGCCACGTCTTCGTCGCCCGAATGGGCGCGGAAGCAGTCCTGGATATCCTTAGAGAGATGAACCTGGAAGAATTGCGGGAGACACTGCTGGAAGAGATGCAGTCAACCTCAGGCCAGCGCCGCAAGAAGGCCATCAAGCGCCTCCGCGTCGTTGAGGCCTTCCGCAAGAGCGGCAACAAGATCGAATGGCTCGTCCTCAAGGTCCTCCCTGTCCTGCCGCCCGAGCTGCGCCCCATGGTGCAACTGGACGGTGGCCGCTTCGCCACCAGCGAGCTCAACGACCTTTACCGTCGTTTCATAAACCGCAACAACCGACTAAAGCGCCTCACGGAACTGGGCGCGCC
>CAYNJI010000110.1:0-4229 GCA_964397605.1 uncultured Dehalococcoidia bacterium
CGTTCACGGTGAGTCTGGCGAACCTGGACTCCACGGAGAGCTACAGCTACCGCTTGTCTGCGGACAATGCCAACATAGCGTTCCACAGCTCGGCTTGCAGTTCGAACCCCGTTACCACCACGGTGACCGCGGGAGCAACAAGCCATTCCCAACATTCCTGAGGCTGAGAAGGCGGTGCGCTCCCGCAACGTGGTGGAGCGCATGGTTATGGCCCCACTCCAACAGAACGGGAACATTAGTCAAGATGTTCTCGCAGCGGTTGGAGAGGCCTTTAACGTGGGCGTTTACGGCAGAAGTGGCACCTCCGAATCCGGTCGCCAGCCCTTGCTGTTGGGTCTCCCCGAAGTCGAGTATCTCCAAGGCAAGGCGCGGGCCGTTTGCATCGACCATGCGGACGACGCCGGAGCCGCCAAGAAGGCCGCGGAGGATCTGTTCAACGTTCGGCGCGGTGAAGGCGCCAACTTCCGCGCCTTTCGAGAAGCCGCCCGTCTCCCCGGGGGGTTGGAGGGCGCGCTGTTCGGCCGCATGGTCACGTCGGATCCCGGCGCCAACATCGACGCCGCCGTCCACGTGGCCCACGCCTTCACCGTGCACGCCGAAGAATGTGAGAGCGACTACTTCTCAGTGGTCGACGATCTTCAGGCAGACGACGAAGATCCCGGCGCCGCCCACATCGGCGACATGGAACTCACCGCCGGCCTCTTCTACGGCTACGTGGTAGTGGACGTTCCCGGCCTGGTCTCCAACCTGGAGGGCTGTGAAGCTGAGAAGTCGCAAACCGCCGACAGAACTCTTGCTGCTAAAGTGGTGGAGCACCTGGTCCACCTAATCGCCACCGTTTCCCCCGGTGCAAAGCTGGGGTCCACCGCCCCCTACGCCCGTGCGCGGTTCATGCTCATCGAAGCCGGCTCCGGCCAGCCCTACAGCCTGGCCGATTCTTTCCGCACACCGATACACCCACCACAAATGAAGGAAACGTTGGCAGCCCTGGTTGCGGAAATTAATCGCCAGGACAGGGCTTATGGAGCCCGCGGCATGCGGCGGTTCATGTCGCTGGAAGATTGCGACATCCCCAACTCGGAGCATCTATGCCTCAACGACCTCGCCGCTTGGGCCGCCGACGCGGTTCGCAACGGCGCGGCGACGTAGTCATGCGCCACCTCATCCTCCGCCTTGAAGCTCCCCTAATGGCCTTCGGCGGCGAGACCATCGATAACTACGGCGTCGTCCGGCCCTTCCCCGCCGCGTCCATGATAACCGGGCTGCTGGCCAACGCCCTGGGCTGGCGCCGCATCGAGAGGGAGCGTCATCAGCAACTCCAGCAGCGGCTCGTCTTCGCCTCCCGCATCGACCGGGAACCCCTCGACCGACTAAGCATGCAGGACTTTCAAACCGCACAGTTGGCTAAAAGCGATATGGGTTGGACTACTCGCGGCGTGCCTGAGGGACGGGCGGGCGGCGCGAACACTTACAACGCTCCCCACCTGCGCTACCGCGACTACTACGCCGACAGGCGAGTCACCGTTGCCCTTCAGCTGGAACCGCCCGACGATTGCCCAACCCTGGACGACCTTGGGGAAGCCCTCCAACGTCCCAAGCGTCCCCTGTTCATCGGACGGAAGCCGTGCCTGCCCTCCGCGCCGATATTCGGATGCTTCGCTGAGGGCGAAACTTCAATAGGCGCACTGCTGAATACCCCCATTACCGGCTGGGGGAACAAAAACCAACGTCTTCGTCTCCAGTGGCCCGGCAGCGAAAGCGACGAACGGGTCCAATCGACAAACACCCACATGATTACAGACCAGCGCAACTGGATTTCCCGTCCGCACGGCGGCGCACGGTTTCTCTGCGAGGGCGAATATACGCCAAACGAGGACCAAGAATGACTACATTTGTTGATGCACCGCCCCGTGGGGCCACCCTGCAGATGATTCGAGCCGAAATCAACATGCGAGAGTTTCACCGCTGGATGGGCGGCAATCTGCTGCAAGACCCGGACCACGCCATGCACTGCCTGCTGAAAGAATGCTTCGGTGAACTGGCCCCGAAGCCCTTTCGCCTCATAGCGCCTCGTGAAGGGGCCCGCGGGTTTCTCTATGGTTACGGCACGGCCGCCGCCTCAGCCCTTCGGGCCGCCGCCGCCATCTACGCCGACCCGCTTCAATGCCGCATCATGCCCCTCCATAAACTGGACAGCAAGCCCATGCCATCCCAATGGCAAATGGGCAAACGCCTAGGCTTCGAAACACGCATCCGTCCCGTCGTACGCCTCCAAAAGGACCTCTCGCGTGTTCCGGCCGACAAGCTGCGTCTTTTCCGAGTGAATCGGCGGAATGGTGACGATCCGGAAAAGCAACCTCGCCCTGGCAAAGAATGCGACGCCTTCCAGTGGGAGGCGCTCTTGCAACCCAAAAGGGGAATGAACCGTAGCCGGGAGGAAGTCTACACCGAGTGGCTTGGATCGAAACTAAAAGGATGCGGCGGGGCATCCCTGGAACCCGGTGAAACCCGGCTCGTCTCCTTCCAGCGCACCCGCGCCATTCGAAAACGTCACGCCCGTTACAGCGAGGGGCCGGACGCCGTCATGCGTGGCATTCTCAGAATTACGGACCCCGACGCCTTTGCCGCCCTGCTGGCCCGGGGCGTCGGCCGGCATCGCGCCTACGGCTACGGGATGCTGCTCCTACGGCCCCCTCACAAATGAGACCCGGGCCTTTTGCACCTTACCAACTGAATAATGCCTTCCTAGTTCCTAGCGCACGAGCGGGGAACTTGGAACCATAGGAGGCCCACCATGCTCAGAGGCAGATTAGGGCTGGAAACGGCGAGGGTGCCCCACGCAGACCGTCACGGCCTGTTGTGGCTAAGCCGCGGCGCCCTCGCCGTTAAGGACGGCACCTTGCGCTTTCTCCGGAATGATGGTGCGGACAGGTCCAGTCCGTTGGAAAGCGGCGAGTACGGCATCCCCTTTCAATCCCTCTCCATGATACTGCTGGGGCCGGGATCCACCGTTAGCCACGACGCCCTCCGTCTCATGGCGCGGCACGGAACGGCCCTGGTCGCCGTTGGGGAGGACGGTGTCAGGTGTTACACCGCGCCGCCCCTCATGCCCGACACCTCCGACATCGCCCGCAAGCAGATGAAAGCCTGGGGCGACCCCACCGGCAGCCGCATAGCCATCGCCCGAAAAATGTACGCCCTCCGACTGGGAGAGGTGCTGCCTTTCCACGACCTGAACGCTCTGCGCGGGGTTGAAGGTGGACGCGCAAAAAAGATGTACCGGCTCCTGGCCCAGCGGTATGGAATCACCTGGAGAGGCCGCCGATACGACCGTGGTAGTCCCCTTGCGGCGGATATTCCGAACCAAGCCGTCAACCATGCCTCGGTGGCAGTTACTTCCGCTGCCGTCATTGCTGTAACCTCGGTCGGCGCCATTCCCCAGCTGGGATTCATACACGAGCACAGCGGCGACGCCTTCGCCTTGGACATTGCCGACCTGTTTCGGGATAACGTCCTGCTTCCAGCTGCCTTCAAGGCCGCCAAAGCAGTAATTGACAACCCCACCCTGGACATAGAGCGGCATACAAGACGGACGACGGGAGAGATGCTCCGGAGCGAGCGGGTTGTGTCGAAAATGATCGACCGAATAAAGGCCCTCTTTCAGGACGTCTCGCCCCTTGACGTCGAGTCGCCGACACCGAAAAAGGGAAGTGGGAGGGCAAAACAATGACCGTGATAGTAACAGTAAACGTGGAAGCTCGCTATCGGGGATTCCTCGCATCCGTAATGCTGGAAATAGCGCCTGGCGTGTACACGTCCCCCCAGATGACAGACGGAATTAGAGAGAGGATTTGGGACGTTTTAACCCGTTGGTACTACGAACTAGGGCAAGGAGCCATAGTGATGACTTGGCGTGATCCGTCCGCTGCGGCAGAACAAAGGATTAGGACCCTTGGCGAAGCGCCCAAGGAGATTGTGGATGCCGACGGAGTCTATCTAGTGAAGTACAACTAGACCAATGCCGCAACACTGCCGATAAGACGTTTCGGTCCCCGTTAGAAGCAAGAGCAACGGAGTAGCAGAACACCGCTAACGAGAATTACGAAAATCGTTAGGGGTTCCCCCGCACCCGCGGGGATAGACCGTTTGGCCCCCACGATCGCCCCCTTCACAACGTGGTTCCCCCGCACCCTCGGACACATACCACGCTGCCGACTATCCGACGCCCG
>CAYNJI010000111.1:0-1858 GCA_964397605.1 uncultured Dehalococcoidia bacterium
TCCCACAACATGGATATCGTGAGGGAGATGGCCGACCACATAATTGTGCTGGACGGCGGCAAGCTCCTCATGCACGGAGAAGTCAACGACGTCCTGAATCGCGAAGAGGTCATAAGCGCGTACCTTGGCACTTAGTCCAGCGTTGGGACTAAAGCCAGTAACGATAGGAGCGGAGACCGGCTGATGGATACTACGAGGGAAAAATCTATAGATGCTTCCAACAGCGACGGCTCTTCCGGTGACATGATACTGGAACTTGTAGACGTCTCGGTACATTACAGGGCCGTAGTGGCCCTTGACACGGTTTCCCTGGGCGCACGGAAAGGTGAACTGGTGGCCGTTATGGGGCCCAACGGGGCAGGCAAGTCCACCGTCCTCAAGGCTATCATGGGTTTGGCCCCCGTAGTCGGGGGGAGGGTATACCTTCGCAGTGAACCCCTGGCGGCCGCTACCCACGAAATCGTCAAGGAGGGGATATCATTTGTGCCGCAGGGCCGGCGCGTATTCACGCACCTGACTATCCAAGAGAACCTGGAGATGGGTTGCCTGTACCTCAACAATAGGGTGGAGCAGCTCCGCAGAATGGACGCCGTCATGGAGCTATTTCCGATTCTCTATGAGAAGCGGCGCGACATGGCCAGCCAGATGTCCGGCGGGCAGCAGCAGATGCTGGCCTTGGGACGGGGCCTAATGGCCGCGCCCGACGTGCTGCTTCTGGACGAGCCCACGCTTGGCCTGGCTCCGATTGTTGTAAGCGAGGTCTTTCAGAAGGTCTCGGAGATAAACGAGATGCTAGAGACGACAATTTTCGTGGTCGAGCACAATATCAAGGGCGTACTGGACATTTCCGACAGGGCCTACGTATTGGACAAGGGCAGGGTTGTGCACGACGGCACCCCACAATCGATTCAGGACAGCAACATATTGACCGACGTCTTCCTGGGGAGGGTAAACCCGGAGCAGACGGAGGATGAGGGATAGCCGTCGGGGCTTGGAATGCGAGTGATTACGTGGAACGTGGAGTGGGCTACGCCAAACTCATGGCGAACTGCTGAAATCGTAAGCCGTATCAGTGGACACGACCCTGAGGTCGTCTGCCTTACCGAGACGGACGTGGGGCTGTTGTCTCCGCATGGTCACACTATCTGCCCGCAGGCGGACTACGGCTACAAGGTCAGGGAGAACCGGCGGAAGGTTGTGCTCTGGTCGAGAGAACCTTGGCATGAAGTCGACGACGTGGGACTGGATTTAATGCCGCCCGGAAGGTTCGTTGCTGGAGTCACCCAGACATCCTTGGGCAAACTTACCGTTGTGGGCGTTTGCATTCCCTGGTTCGGGTCACGCACCGAGGCCAGGCGTAAGTTGGAACGCAGGAAGCGATGGGAAGACCATGGACAGTATCTTGTCGGTCTGACCAAGATGCTGGTGCGGGAGTCTGGGAAGAGTCTGATAGTTATGGGGGACTTCAATCAGATAATTGGACGAAGCAGCCGAGCAAGTCATCAACTGCAAATGCTACTGCAAGGGGCCTTCTCGCCAAACATGAGAATTGCTACGTCGGAACTTGCTTTCCAGGGACGCAAAAGCATCGACCATATAGCGCTTAGTGGCGACTTTGCGGTTGAGTCCGTAGGCGTGGTGAGCAACATCCATAACGGAAGAAAGTTGTCGGACCACTACGGAGTTGTTGCGGAAGTGTGTGCTCTTGACTAATTTCCTCCAGTGCTGAGGACCTTGTAGCCGTAGTTCTCCGTGGTTCTTTCGCTTACGGGGAGCACCTCTACAACAACCCGGGAAAGGCCAACCACCTCGCCGTTTTCATCGACAGAGAGATCGGTCAACGTCGACGACAGTGTCC
>CAYNJI010000111.1:1868-4223 GCA_964397605.1 uncultured Dehalococcoidia bacterium
TGGTCGTAGCCGATTGCGCCGGTCCATGTGATTCCGTATAGGCAGTCACGGAACCCGTCTGCGTCCTGGTCGTCTCCGGTCTTCTTGAGACATTCGGCGGTGATGTAAACGTCGTCGTAGGCGGAACCAAGGTGCCAGGGCAGAGTGATGTAGTCGTATCGATCGCGGAAGTTGGCGAGGACCTCTTGGGCTTTCTCGTTATCGGGGTCGGGAGCGGCTGTGATGGCCTTCATCCCGGTGGCTGCATCGCCGGCGATGTCGAGAGACGTGGTTCCAACAGTAATCGTTTCGCCATATATTGGGCCTTCATAGCCCAATTCCCGCACCTGCTTGACGATGGTGCCCGCAGCGAACTCCGATTGGGGCACGACGTGCAGGGCGTCCGGCTTGGCCGTCAACAGCTTCGTCAGCTGGGACCTGAAATCCGTGATGTCAGAGGCGTACCGCTCGGCAGCAACGATCTCTCCACCGTTTTTCTCAAACTGGGCAACGGACGTGCGGCGGACACCTTCGGCGTAGTCGGTCTCTTCGGTGATGGTGGCCAGTGTTCGTATTCCGTCGGCCCAGAGGACGTTGCCGGTGTTGATGCCCACTTCTACATCGCTTATCTGGGTGCGGAAGATGTAGTCTCCGGCGTCGGCGATGTCCGGGTTGCTGGCCAGCCCGGAGAATAGGATTACGCCATCGGCTTCGGCGAGGGGCGCCACACCAAGCATTGCGCTGCTGCACGAAGTACCGAGGATGATCTTAATTCCGTCCACGCTGGTGAGTTTCTTGTAGGCGGTTATGGCGTCCTGGGCGCCGCACTTCGAGTCCTCGACGACCAACTCCAGCATACGCCCGTTGATTCCGCCGGCGCCGTTGATCTCATCCGCGGCCATCTGCTTCGACCGAACGGCCACGTTGCCATAGGTCTCACCGGAGCCGCTGACGGATTCCATCACCCCTATGCGAAAAGGGGCATCGTCGGCCTCATCTTCGCTGGCTCCACAGGCGGTTAATGTGTAGAGGAGTATCGACGTCAGTACCAGTCCGGCAACACTTTTCCAAGACAGGGATCCCATAAGACGCTCCTTCCAAGCGTGGATTTCCCCAGGGTCAGGACGTTACTTGCCGGCTGCGGTGTTCCCGCAACTGGGGAACCGTTCAAACCAGTGAGAGCCATTATCAAGGGAATCGCGGAATGCATTATAGCAAACGGAGCAGACACGCCGCCCAACGATTGACAACCCAAAAACTTAGTGAAACCGAGATAACGTTACCCCACGGCTTCCATCCATGTGTCGAGATTGGACACGCAGTCGTCTGCCAGTAGGACAGATACGTCAAGGGAGTGTGGGAAAATTCCTCCAAACCTGTATTTGTTTTACACATTGAGCGCGAGAGCCTTTCGGTACCATTGGTAGCCCAGCAGCTTCAACCGAGCTGCTGAATGTTGCCCGAATTGGGGGTTTAGCGCGCATGTTGAGAATTCTACCCTTTCTAGTTCTTTCACTAATGGTGTTTCTGGTGGCTTGTTCCGGCTCGGAAGATGAGTTGACGCCGACTGCAACCCCTCAGGCGACCCCCATTCAGGCGGCGACGCAGGCTCCGGCGGCAATCCCCGCACCGACCCCGGTTCCTACCCCGATGCCGACCCCAACGGCCACTCCTGCGCCGACCCCAACGGCGACACCCAGACCAACGCCGGCCCCCGCTCCTGCGCCTACTCCGACGGCTACGCCGGAACCCACGCCGCAACCGACGGCAGAGAGGGGCGACATGTCCGGTTCTGAGGGCGGCTCACTGACCCCGCTCTTCGACCCTGATGTGCAGCCTCCGGTCATTGACGTGTCTGACGAAGAGCAGGCTTGCCTAATCGTAAACTTGGGAGTCGATGCCGTCCAAGGGCTGGCATCTGCCGAGATGATCACTGAAGAGGTGGCGGAAACCGCGCTGACTTGCTTGGAGAATGAGACCCTGCTTCGCTTGTATCTGACGCCCTTCCT
Source organism: uncultured Dehalococcoidia bacterium (assembly GCA_964397605.1). Lineage (GTDB taxonomy): Bacteria > Chloroflexota > Dehalococcoidia > Lucifugimonadales > JAPULR01. The sequence continues at coordinate 3,857 of CAYNJI010000111.1, forward strand.
GCAGCAGACCGGACCGCTGAGCGCCGAGTCTTCAACCTGTATTCGCAGCGGCTTCGGAGATACGGACTTCGACGTATTGCTGCGATTCGCCGGTGAAGAACAGGACGGACCACCCGCCGACGAGACTGCCATGATGGTCGGAATGACTACATTTATTGTGACCCTATCGTGTTTAGACGATGATGAATTCGCCAAGGTCGCGCCGTCCTTAGGTGTATCACCCGGTGAACGAGAGGCTTTCGAGTGCGTGCTGGAGTATCTGGGCGGCCCTGAAGAGATGGCGGCCCTTATGGCACCCGATGCGGGCCCTCCCATCAAACTGTTCGAAGCGTTGGGGGCTTGCCAAGTCCCGTTCGGTGGTGGCTAG
>CAYNJI010000112.1:0-4208 GCA_964397605.1 uncultured Dehalococcoidia bacterium
ACGGAGCTATATCTGAAGCGTCTCATCGTAGGAGGGTTCGACAAGGTCTACGAGATCGGACGCATCTTCCGCAACGAGGGCATCGACCAAGACCACAACCCCGAGTTCACCATGATGGAGAGCTACGAAGCCTACGCCGACTATACCGACGTTATGTCAATGGTGGAGGAAATGGTCTGCCACGCCGCTCAAACCGTCTTTGGTTCTGCCACAGTGCAGTACAAGGAGCATGCCATAGACCTCAAGCCGCCGTGGCGCCGCCTGCCTTTCTGCGTGGCGCTACAGGAATATGCCGGAATTGACCTCACGCCCTATCTCCAGGGCGAGGCCGCAACTTCTGACCTGATAATAGAAGCGAAGCAGAAGGGCTTCGACCTGGCCCCGGGGCCCGTCCATCAGGTTTATGACAAGCTGCTCTCTCAGGCCGTTGAACCCCATCTGATACAGCCTACGTTCATCATCGACTACCCCATGGCCATGTCGCCCCTGGCCAAGCAGAAGCCCGGCAGCCCCCACCTGGTGGAACGTTTCGAGTGTTTCGTGGTTGAGATGGAACTGGCCAACGCTTACACCGAGTTGAACGATCCCTTAGAGCAGCGGCGCCGCTTCCAAGAGCAGGAGGAGGCCCGCCGGGTCTATGGCGACGAGGAGACGGACCGGACGGATGAGGACTTTCTACTCGCCCTGGAGTACGGAATGCCCCCTACCGGCGGCCTGGGAATCGGAATCGACAGGCTGGTGATGCTGCTAACGGGCCAAACTACCATCAGGGACATTCTGCTATTCCCGCAGATGCGCAGCAAGGATTAGCTGATGCTCTCCCTTGACCTCATCCGCCGTGACCCGGAGTTCGTCGCAGCCGCGTTGGCGCGTCGTGGCGAGGAAGCTCCCGTCGATGACGTTCTAGCCCTTGACGAGAAACGCCGGAGTCTCCAGGCACAAGCGGACAGGCTTCGCGCCCATCGAAATGAGACCAGCAGGACCATCGGCCGGATGTCCGGCGACAGAACTGCCCTCATCGCCCAGATGCGGCAAGTGGGACAAGAGATAGCCGACCTGAACAAGGAACACGACCAGGTCCAGTCCGATCTTCATACCCTGCTTCTTGGACTCCCCAACCTCCCTCAACCGGACGTGCCTGACGGCGAGGGCGAAGATGACAACGTCGTGGTCCGCACCTGGGGCGAAATGCCCGCCTTCGACTTTGTTCCCAAGCCTCACTGGGAATTGGGAGAACAACTTGGGATCATCGACTTGGCTAGGGGCGCTAAGCTCGCCGGCTCCCGCTTCTTCGTCCTGTTGTTGATTCGTTTGACGAACTCGACCGTGTCGGTGAACTTCATGCTGGACATCCACACCGTCAAGAACGGTTACATGGAAGTCCAACTCCCCGCTGTGGTCAGGCGGGACGTTATGGAGGGTTCCGGCAACCTGCCCAAGTTTGGCGACAATCTGTACCACGACGAAGAGGATGACCTCTGGCTAATTCCCACCGCCGAGGTGCCGCTGACCAATTTGCATCGGGACGAGGTGCTGGCCCCCGGCACACTTCCTCTCCGCTACGCCGCCTCTACACCCTGTTTCCGAAGGGAGAAGGCCGCCGCCGGTCGTGACACCCGCGGCATCAAGAGGGTGCACCAGTTCCAGAAGGTGGAGATGTATAAGTTCGTCGAGCCTCAAACCTCGGAGCAGGAGTTGGACGGCCTTGTGGCCGATGCCGAGATGGTCTGTCAGGCCCTGGAGCTTCCCTACCGGTTGTTGAAGCTGTGTGCCCCGGAGTTGGGGTTTGCCTCCGCCAAGTCTTACGACCTGGAAGTTTGGGCGTCCGGATCCAAGGAATGGCTGGAGGTGAGTTCCTGCTCCAACTGCACCGACTTCCAGGCACGGCGAGCCAACGTTCGGTTCAGGTCGGAAACTGGGGCGTCGCCCACGCTGGCGCACACCCTGAACGGCTCCGGGCTTGCGCTGCCGCGAGTGGTCATTGCCATTCTGGAGAACGGACAGCAGGCGGACGGCTCCGTACTGATTCCCGAGGCGTTGCGCCCCTACGCCGGCTTCAGCGTTATTACATCCCCCTAACGCGCGACTAGCAATCCCAAGCCGCTTTTGCGCTTACCACGTAAATAGACCTTGTACACACTATTGACGTAGATGTTACAGCCGGACCTCTAGCGGCGGGTTGCAAACCCACCCTCGTCCCCCACATCTGTTTTCCTCCCCTTGCGGGGCCTTTCATAAAGCAATAGTGTTTCTGATAGTGCGGGAGCTTATCCCAAGCACACCTGCTGTCGTTCTCAACATAGCTTTGCAGACAGACTCAGGCAGACACATTCCATAAGTCTAGTCACAAGCTCTGAATAAAGCGTAGACTCGTGTCTTGCTTGCTCCAACGCCCACCCCCGCGACACTCTAGGATTGAAACCCAAACCTGTGCTATCATCTAAAGCCCTGTGGGGCTGTAGCTCAACTGGGAGAGCGCTTCAATGGCATTGAAGAGGTAGGGGGTTCGAGTCCCCCCAGCTCCACCATTGTGTACTGTACTCATAACTACTCCCCCATTCAGGGCCACTTCAGCGGCGTCATCTCCTCCAATGGGACTGTCCTCAGGAGTAGGAATCGTGTAGTGAATCGTGGCCCTCCCGGGCCTCACCTGGATCTCCTTCACGAAGGACCGTATGAAGGCCCGCGACTCCGTCAACTCACTGGTCCTCAGGTAACCGCTCATGTCTTTGGCGAAGGCCGTGATCGTCTCCATCCTATCCAGCGTCACCCTCCGATGCTTCAGTATGGCCCTTGCCTCATCCGCCGCAGCTTCCAGCTTCTCCTTCCTCTCCCGGTGCTCCCTGATCCGGTCTGAGGCGTCGGCAATGTCGAGTTTGGACGTCTCTATTACTTGCCATACCCTCCCCATACGCCGTTTCACTTCATCAAGCTCATCCCTGATGACCTTCAGCCTCTTGCGCTGCTCCCTGGCCACCCCGTCCATCTCCTCGTCCACAATCTTCACCAGGTCTCGGATGTTGGACTCGGTGAGGATGTTGTCCCGGATATTGTCAATTATCAGGCTCTCGAAATGCTTGGAGTTGAGCCTCGGGGTGTTGCAAGTGCCCCTTCCCCGCTTCAGTAGGGAATTGCATACGTAGTAGGTGTACTTGCCGCTCTTGGCCTCTGAGGCGACGAGGGCCTTGCGGCAGGACTCGCACTTGGCAATGCCGCTGAGAAGATAGGGGCTGGAAGACCGCCTGGGATGTTCGACTTTTGGGGCCCGGGACCGCAGTTGGTTTGCAATCTGAAGGAACTTGCGCTTGGATACGAGGGCGGGGAAGGCCTTCGCCACCCGCACCGGCGGTGCCCCGTCCCTGGCCCTGGTTCCCCAGACCAGTGTTCCCATGTAGGCCTCGTTGTTCAGCATGTTATGAACGGAACTCTTCAGCCACCGCTTTCCCCTGGGACTGGCTATGCCCTCCCTGTTGAGGGTCTTGGTGATGTCCAGTGTGCTTTTCCCCTGTAGGGCCATCTCGAAGATGTGCCGGACCACCCTGGCTTCCTTCTCATTCACCTCCAGCCTGGGCCGTCTCTTGGGCCCGTCCTGCACATAGACCTTGCGGTATCCGTAGGGGGGGTTGGGGGTGACCCAGAATCCTCTTGAAGCCGACTCCCGCATCCCTCTTATGACCTCCTGGGCAAGATTTTCCGAATAGAACTCGTCCACACTCTCTATGATGGCCTCCATGAGCTTGCCCGTGGGAGAATCGTCGGCGTGCTCCGTAATGGAGATGACCCTTATTCCCTTGCGGCGGAGCATGGACTTGAAGGCCACGGCGTGTTCCCGTTTCCTGGTGAACCTGGAGAACTTCCAGACCAGGATCTCCTTAAAGGGGGCCTCAGGCTTCCTGGCCTCCTCGATCATCTTACGGAACTGGGGCCTGTTGGCGATTCTCCCGCTCTCCGCCTCGTCAATATACTCCCTCACGACCAGGTGGTTGTACTTCTTGGCGTGGTCCCGCAATGCCCGCAGCTGGGCGGATATAGACAGGTCCACGTCCTGCCTGTCGCTGGATACCCTGGCGTACAGCGCCACCGGTGTGAAGTCCTCTTTCTGTTTCGTATTCATCCGCGTGTCCTCCTTCTGGCGTCTTCCCGTTCCTTCTCACGTTGCTGCAGTCGCTCGTTTCGGATCGTCCTGAGCCACTCCCGCTCCTCCATGT
>CAYNJI010000113.1:0-4195 GCA_964397605.1 uncultured Dehalococcoidia bacterium
CCCAGCGTCAAACACCACGAAGTCCGCCTTGAACCCGTCCCGGAGAAGCCCCCGATCAGGTATCCCCAACCGCTGGGCCGGGAAGGATGTCATCTTTCGCACCGCGTCCGGCAGAGACATTCCCCCCTCTTCCCTCACAAACTTTTCCAAAACCGTTGGAAAGGTACCGTATGTACGCGGGCTGGGATACTCACCCAGCAACACTCCATCGCTCCCAATCATCGATAGAGGATGATTGATGAACTTCGGCAGCGTCATGCCGTTCGTCCCAGCCATCACGTAGCACACCTGCAGATCCTCCTCCAGCAGCAGGTCGCACATCGCGTCCACTTCATCTTTGCCCATAAGGGCAGCCGTCGCGGCTATGGATTTACCCTCGAACCTGTGATTGTGAGGCCTTTTGAAATAGGTTAGCCACATCTCATCGTACGACACAACGCCGGGTCTCATCTCCTCTTTCAATCGCTCTCGCCCCTCCCGTGACCCTAGCACCTGCTTCTGCCGCTCCGGTCCGCCGTCCATGGTCCACTGCGGAAACAGGATGGTGAGCCGAGTGCTCCCGTACAAGGATGGGAACATGTCGAAGGTAACGTCTACGCCGTCATCCCGGCTTTTCTCCACCAGTGCAAGGATCTCCTCCGCCCCTCCCGGATGCCGCTTCTGCTGTGAGAGATGGGTTATGTGGCTCGGAATTCCGCTGTAGCGGCCAATGTCTATGGCCTCCTTCAAGGGGTCTAGGTACTGGTCCCCCAAAGTATTTCTTACGTGGGTGTGGTAAATGCCGCCCAGCCGCGCCGCCTCTTTCGATAGTTCTATTAGCTCCTGAGTGCTGGCGTAACTCCCAGGAGGATAGTCCAACCCTGTCGATATTCCGTATGCTCCTTCCTCCATTCCCTCCCTGAGTATGGCCTTCATGTTCTCCAGGTCTGACCCTGAGGCCGGCTTGTCCCCCCAACCTGTAGTGGCTATGCGAAGTGGTGAATTCCCAATAACGTACGCCACGTTCACCGCTACCTTGTTGTCAAACATCGTCAGATATTCCGCCACTGTGGACCATCTGCCCGGAAGAGTCGGGTCGCCATCAAGGCCTGAGTTCAGTTCAACAAACCGTAGGAAGTCCTCGTGGCTCCGGAAAGGGGCATAGGAGTTGCCGTCAATGCCTATGAGCTCCGTTGTAACCCCTTGCCTTACTTTAGGCTCGTGGCGAGGTTTTTCCAGCATGACCAGGCCCGAATGAGCATGCATGTCAATGAATCCGGGACACACAACCTTGCCCGACGCGTCAATCCTCTCCTTGGCCTCCACCGAAGAAACATCGCCCCGCAGGATGCGTACCTTCTCACCCTCGATCCCCACAGCTCCGTAAAAGCCGGGACTGCCCGTCCCGTCGATGATCATCCCGTTCTCAACTATCAGGTCTAGCACGCGCCACCTCTCGATTCCTCAACTTCGGAATAAAGTTAGTCAACTTCAATACATTATACCAACCTCTACAAGCAACCCACTCGCCAACGGGCGCCGTGCCGCAGAATGTCCCAACGGAGACTAGAAGCCGTTCAAACACCCGCACCCCAAGAGATTCTAAGACAACAAACAGGGCCTTATCCAATATCAATAGAATGATGTGCCTTAACGTCACTCGACGAAAGGTGGCCTTGGTAACGTGGTCTGAATGAAAGGTCCCATTCTCAACCATATTGTGCTAGATGTACATTCCCACTCGTAGTACCTTCAGGAAGTTGGTAGGGACTCGCGCTGCCAGAGGTGAAGAGCCGACTACGACTATCTTGTCACCGTGCTTTGCAAGGCCCTTTTCCAATAACAGACTTTCAATGACTCCATAGGAGTCCACGGTGACCTGGGGCAGGTCGGCCAATACCGGAACCACGCCCCACCACATATTCAGCCTCCGCGCTATTTGCGGTGCTCCGGTGAGCGCCAGAATGGGTACGCCGGGCCTGCACTTCGACACCCGATGAGCAGTTACGCCGGAACGTGTCAGCACCGCAATCGCCTGAGCCCCCAGTCCGTGGGCCAGGTTACAAGCCGCCGTAGCTACTGCTTGGGATTCCTGGACGGCTCGGCCGTTAACATCCGTCTCCTCTGGCACGTATACCTCTTTGGTCTTATCGATGATACGCTCCATTATCGCCGCCGCCTCAACCGGAAACGACCCTATGGCCGTCTCGCCGCTCAACATTACGGCGTCGGCCCCTTCCCAGACGGCGTTGGCCACGTCAGAGACTTCGGCTCGGGTGGGCCTTGGCTCGTTGATCATCGACTCCAACATCTGGGTGGCTACGATAGATACTTTGCCCTTCTGCCGCGCTTGGCGAATTATTGTTTTCTGCCACACGGGCACTTCTTCCTGGGCAAGCTCTACGCCCATATCGCCCCTGGCCACCATTACGCCGTCAAAGGCGTTCAAGATGCTCTCCAAGTTGCGGAGCGCCATTGCTCTCTCAACTTTGGCGATAATAGGCACACGTGAATTGCGCTGGCGCATCAGTTCACGCAACGGGGTAGCGTCCTCTCCGCTTCTAACGAAGCTCATTGCCGCCCAGTCGACTCCCATTTGGAGGCCCACTTCAAGATCATCACGGTCCTTTTCCGTGAATGTGGGAATGTCCAAAACTACGCCGGGCAGGTTGATTCCCTGATAGGCGCCAAGCAGTCCACCTTTGACCACACGGCACCTGATATCCCGATCCTCGATGGCTAACACCTCAACTTCCAAACGACCATCGTCCAGAAGCACGCGATTCCCAGGTGCAAGGAAGCGATATATGTCAGGATAAGTGCTGCTTATCCTGCCTTCTTCGGCTTCTATCGGCTCATGGGAGATAACAATCTCCGATCCCTGCTTCAACTTCAGTGGGCCGCCATCCCCCAATGGGCCTGTGCGTATTCGGGGGCCTTGCAGGTCTTGAAGTACAGCCACGTGTCTATCCAAGCGAGCTGAAGTCTCACGAACTATCTGCACAACTTGTTGGTGGTCTTCATGGGACCCGTGGGAGAAGTTGAGGCGCACTACATCCACACCCGCGCTTATCAACTTCTCGATCCGGTCCGGTGAAGATGAGGCGGGGCCTATGGTGGCAACGATTTTTGTGGCACTCATGACAGGTCGATTCTACACCTTCTGAAATCTAACGTCTTCGGAATTATTCCATTTCTAACATGGGGCTGACCGACTCACTTGGATTCTGCTTTGTTTGCCTACGAGACTGCAAGTGCGTTATCAACCGAAAGGCGTCTTTTTGGAGGCACATACAATTTACCCAACTGGCGACAATTGGGGTTGCATTCCGCTGTCACCCATTCCAAATGCCCAAACTCTGCGATCCCTCCCCTAAGCCCTGCTTGTCCGCCGGTTTCGGTGCCCTCATTTTCAGACTGGCACTGACCCTCATCACGTCGGCTGGCCTTGCATAGCGTCGCCCAAGGCTACATTATGGAGTCTTCATGTGCGGTAGATTTAGCCTTACAGCAGACTTGGGGGAGTTGGCGCGCCGGTTCGAATTCGACGGCAACTTGTTGGACCTGGAACCCAACTACAACGTGGCTCCCACCCAAAACGTCCTCACAGTGATCGGCGGCGAAAATAGGCGCGGCGGGTTCATGCGCTGGGGTCTGATCCCACACTGGGCCAAGACCGCCTCCATCGGCAGCAGGATGATCAATGCAAGGGCTGAGACCGTGGCCCAGAGGCCGGCCTTCCGCGACGCATTCAGGAGGAGACGCTGCCTGGTCCTTGCCGATGGCTTCTACGAGTGGCAGCGGGCGGGGAGCGTCAAGAAACCTATGCGTATTGTCATGGAGTCAGGGGAACCCTTTGCCTTCGCCGGGCTGTGGGCGATGTGGAGGGACTCCGAGGGCAACCGCATCCCCTCATGCACCGTCATCACCACGGAGGCCAACGACCTGCTCAGACCCATTCACAACCGTATGCCGGTGATCCTGCCCAGGGAGATGGAGGAGTTCTGGCTCGACCGAGACGTGCAGGATGTCGCCGTATTGGAAAACGCCCTCACAGCTTATCCCTCTGAACTCATGCAAACCTACCAGGTGTCCACTTTGGTCAACTCAGCCCGTAACAGCGGACCTCAAGTGGTGGAGCCAGTAGCCTAGTGAGACCCCAAGAGACACGGAGGCATCATGCAAGTCTGTTGACAGAGCACTTCCGTGTTGCCAA
>CAYNJI010000114.1:0-4175 GCA_964397605.1 uncultured Dehalococcoidia bacterium
GGATGGGGGTGAAAACCCCTACTCTCCAGCCAAGTCCTTCTGAAGGTCCGACACTGCTTCCCGTATGGTTCGGCGGTATCCCGATCTCTCCTGAGGTCGTTGTCCCGGCAGGCGGGGATTCGGCACCGTCTTAACGCATATCAGCGCCGGGCCCTCCTCGCTGAACACTTCACCGGCCCGGCCGTCGAAGTCCTCCAGATCGTTGAAGTTATAGACTTTCGCATAGCCCGCATCTTTGGCCATGCCAGCAAAGGAAATCACGTTCTGGCCAGGAATGGGCTGCCCGCCGGTCGTCGCGTACATGCCATTCTCCAGCACGAAGTGGTATAGATTCCGGGGCTGCATGTTGCCAACCGTAGTCAGCGTCCCCAGGTTCATCAGAAGACTGCCGTCGCCGTCCAGGACAATGACCTTGGTGTCCGGCTGGGCCAGGCTGACCCCCAACGCAAAAGAGGAACCCTTGCCCATCACCGTAGGCGACACGTCTCGGGTGGGCATGGTGCTTACCTTCGGCCAGGCCACGCTGGCCCTCTCCACCGTCACAATCACCGCATCCCCCCGGTGTTTCTGAATCACTTCCATCATGTGAACCTGATCTATCATGGCGTCTCCCTTCCGTACCGCATAACCGGCGGCCCAGCATCTCACAGCGACGAATCGCTGCGTCTGTTGTTGGGAGTGTAGAGACGAACCTATTCCCCGTCAAGGGAAGACCTGTCTGACCAAAGCTAAGGGCAGCGTCCCCAATCCACCGCGCACCGGGAGAATCCCCCCCTAACGCCATGCCTCCTCCTTTTGACATGGACGGACAGGCTGTGTTAACTTGGTTCTAGAGCGGAGTCGATGCTAACACAAACACATAGGATTCGTAGTCGGGCGCACACCTCTAGGTGGAGCGCCCCTTCTTTATGTGCCGACCATCCGTCATTTCACTACACCGGAGGCCCTTTCTATTCTTCGACCAGTAATTCGCAAGTTCACCACCCTATTCGCTAAAGAAAAGCCCAAGTCTCAACCGCCGGAATCCGACCTAGCGGAAACCACCCCCAACGCCGCTGTCCCCGAATCCACTGCAGCTCCCGAGCCTGAATACCTTGCCGCGGTCAGGCCCCAATCGACGCTGACCGCCACCGACCCGGAACCCCAGACCTATGACCACAAGCCCCGCCGTCGCCGCAGAGGAAGGCGCAAGCCATCCGCCGCCCCCGTTGCCTCCACTGTCTCCGCCAACGGCGCCGTCAACCTGCCTGCCGCACCCTCCAACGGCGCTGTCCCGCATGAAGCCGCGCCCGTCCCCATTTCCGAAAACTTCGGCGAAATTCCCGTCTCCCTGCCCGTAGCACGCTCACTTGCCGCCATGGGCTACCGCGAGCCGACCCCCATCCAGGCGGAAGTCATTCCCCTGGTGCAATCAGGCCGAGACGTCGTCGGCCAAGCCCAAACGGGCACCGGCAAGACGGCCTCCTTCGGCATCCCTCTCGTTGAGATGGTTGACACCCAATCGCCCGACATCCAGGCCCTTGTGCTGACCCCCACCCGGGAGCTTGCCATGCAGGTCAGTAACGAGCTCATTCGCCTCGGAGAATACCGTGGTGTCAAGACAGTCGCCGTCTACGGCGGCCAGGCCATGAGCAAGCAGCTCACGGCCCTTAGCCAAAGTTCGCACATAGTCGTAGCCACTCCCGGCCGGCTCATGGACCACATGGAGCGCGGCACCGTCCGCCTCGATCAGATAAGGACCGCCGTCCTCGACGAAGCTGACCAGATGTTGGACATCGGTTTCGCCCCGGACATCGCCTACATCCTGCGGCGCACCCCCCGCTCTCGACAGACCATGCTCTTTTCCGCCACCATGCCGGGACCCATACACAGGCTGGCCAACCGCTACCTGCGCAACCCCACCTGGGTACGTGTGGGCGGCGAGGCTGAGCCGGTGAAAGAAGTTCGCCAGGTATACTACGAGGTAGCTGAACGGGACCGGACCAGGCTCCTCCAAGACCTCCTCCGCGATTCTGATGCCATTACCCAAGCTCTAATCTTCCGTCGTACCAAGATTGGCGTCGACAAGCTGGAGCGCAACCTGCAGCGGAGCGGATTCGACGCCCAGGCCATCCACGGCGACATGACCCAGGCCCAGCGCAACGCCGTCATGAATCGGTTTCGCGCCAAGGATCTCCGCATCATGGTGGCCACCAACGTGGCCTCTAGGGGGCTGGACATCCCCGCCGTGTCCCACGTATTCAACTACGACATGCCCGACAACCTGGAGGAGTACGTACACCGCATAGGCCGCACCGCCCGCATGGGACGAACGGGCACCGCCATAATCTTCGTGTCGGAGTGGGACTTCGACACCCTGGACCTCATCCAAGCCCACGTCGGCGACCAGCTACAGTTGGTCGCACCCGCCTAGCCGGTCGAAGCCGGTGCTAGGTCAGGGAAACTCCCTTGGGGCGGTAGTCCCTGGGATCCTGGCAAGCATCATAGGTCTCTTTGTCTATGGGACGCTAAGTAGTTCCCGGAACCCCTCTCCGCGAACGGCTCCCAGGGCCAACTAGGTATCGTGACTCGAACGCCAACATCCTACTTTGCCCCTTCGCTATCTGCTTGGCCAAACGAATTGCAGGCCCGAAATCCGAGTCTTGGCTCAGAATTATGGCAGCCTCATACTGATAATCGTAAGTGGCTCGAATCAAATCCACGGCCAGACTAACATCCACGCCCTTCTCCTGCCCTCCAACATTCACCCTGCCCCTGTAGACGTAGATTCCCTGTCTCCGCAGATGCCTTATCTTGTTTAACCAGAAGCCGTACCAGAACTCTTGCTTAGAACCGGCCTTTGGATCGGGCACACCTGTATAGAAGCGAATCTCCGCAAGGGTTCCATCGTATGTCTCGTTGACAAGGGCGTGCGACAACTTTTCGACATCATAGCTAGGCCAACTATATTCAGACGACGCATCCGATCCCCAAGCCCTCTTGGCCAGGTGATACAGGTTTTGGCCGTCTATGAATACTATAGTGCGCACAAAAAAACACCCGCCCGGTGGCTACGATTGATATCATAGCCGAGCGGACGGGGAGGAAGTCCAATAACAGTAGCAGTCAACAGAATTTCTGTCAACCTAATGAGTAGTCAACACCACGCCGAAACGACCCTCTCGCCCCCCTACCTCACCGCCAGCAAGTCATACGCCAGCGCCAGCATTATCTTGGTCCCGCTTACCAGGCTCTTGACGCCTATGGACTCGTCGGTGCCGTGAACGTGGTCCAGCAGGGAGTCGTCCTCCGGGTGAGAGCCGCTGAACCCATAGGTCACGGTGCCCAGCGGACGCAGGAACCGGGAGTCTGTGAACCCCGTCGAAATCGACGGTATCCAGTTCAGGTCTTGCCTGTCCAAACTCAGGCTTGTGGCCTCCCTGATGCGCCTCGCAAAATCCGTCTCGTAGTCGGAACTGTTCGGTACCGCCATATAGTCAATCTCCACGTCCACCCCTTTAATCCCTTCCAGAATCCCCTCCAACTCGCTCCTGGTATAAGCGTCGTCTTGGTGAGGAAGCGTTCGCACGTCGCACGTAATCCGGCAAAACTCCGGCACGCTGTTCGACTTGATCCCGCCCTCAATCATGGTTGGCGTAAGCGTCATGCGCGACAGCGCCCTCAGAATGGATCCCAACTGGCGATTTCGGCTGCTGACCTCTTCGATGATTGCATCTACGTTTGCAGGCGTAGGCACGTCTTCGATGGCCATGCTCGACAGGTAGTTGAAGATGGACGAAGAAGTGTCCCGCTCTGCCTCGTAGGCCTCCAGCCGCTTCAGAATCTCCGCCACCTTGAAGTTCGCGTTGTCACCCAGCCAGGGCGTGGAAGCGTGGGCGCTGGTGCCTCGAATGTCCAGCTTCACCTCCAGCCGGCCCTTCTCCCCTACCCCCAGCAGGTAGGTCGTGGTCCCGGCCACGTTCAGGTGAGTCCCTCCCCCTTCGTTGACTGCCAGGGGAGCGCGAATCTTCTCCGGATGGTTCTCCGCCAGCCAGCCGAACCCGTACCGCCCGCCGCTCTCCTCGTCGGCCCCCGAGGCTAGAATTAAGTTGTCCGAAAGCTCAACGCCGTTGCGTTGCAGTAGACTCATGGCCATCATCTGGCAGGCCAGCAGCCCCTTGCAGTCCGACGCTCCC
>CAYNJI010000115.1:0-4120 GCA_964397605.1 uncultured Dehalococcoidia bacterium
TGCCGCCGTCCTCCCGCACAAAGGAATCCGGCACCAGCGTGCCCTTCACGCGGACCGTCTTGCCGTCAACCTCGGCAGAGTTGGCCTCCAACTCGTCTACCGTGAAATAGTAGCTGGTACTTCCCGGGAAGGCGGCATATATGAGATACACCACAGCCAGCAGGAGGACCACTCCTATCAGCGCCAGCCTACCCCGTCCACCAAGAATCCCCCGCCCTCCGACGTCGTCGCTGAAACTGCTATTGTTCCGTTGAGTCAAGTACAACCCTCCCTATACATGGCAGCCTATGGATGACGCGCTGTCACGGCTATTACGGCCCGACGTTTGTCGGCTGCACACATATAAATGGTAGCCTCCCAGGAGCGGGATGACAAGCACCCCTACATCCCCGCGCCGCCGTTGTCCCTTTGCCTAAACTCCTCCCGGAGGTTCTCCATCTCCCGCTCAAGCTCGTCCTGCCTACGTGACGTAAAGAATACGTAGACAAAGAAGACCGCCCAGCTGATTGCGAAGGCAGCAAAGAGGTACGGAACGTTGTGGGCCGGCGTTGTTATCAAAGCTATCATCTTCTCTTCCTATCCTTCCGCCTGAAATTCGGCGTCTTCTTTCATCTCTCGGATTCCCCGCTCCACCCTCTTCAGAGACACCTTCTGCCGTAGCAGAACGACGAATAAAAGGGTGAAGGCGATTACGGAGAATAGCAGGGCAAGGGCCATGTCCGGATGCAGGTCGCCCTCCAGGGACGTTCCGCCTATCACAAGCCGTTGGTGTTGGGTTCGCCACCAGTCCACGGCGAAATAGACTATCGGAACGTCTATGAATCCGACGATTCCCAGCACTGCGGAAAACGTCGCCCCCTGGGAACGGTTCGCGCTGTAGGCCCGGAGCATCAGATATCCGACGTATATCAGCCAGAGCACCAGGGTAGCGGTAAGCCTGGGATCCCACGTCCACCAGACGCCCCAAACCGGCTTGGCCCAGATGGGCCCCGTAATCAGCACCAGGGAGGTGAAGATAATCCCCAACTCAGCGGCGGAGCTGGCCAGGGCATCCCACTTCTCTCGCCGCTTCCACAGGTACATGACGCTGCCGAAGAATACGACGAAGAAGGCCAGAAACGCGAGCCATGCCATAGGCACGTGCATATACATTATGCGCTGCACGTGTCCCGACACCGCCTCCGTGGGGGCAAACATGAAGATGACGAACATGTTCGTCACCATTACTGCAGCTATAAAGGCCAGCGCCAGATTACGCGGGAGCCCTCCACGGGCCCTTTTGGCTATAGATGCCATGGCGACTGCCTAGCTATCTGCTCAACCAAATCCATTAACTTCACTCCTCTACTACGATGCTGAAAAGCCAGGGGCATACAACGAGGAAGACCGCGTCGAAGACGGCCATGAGCTGCATCCAACGGCCTGTTGAAACCACCGCTCCGCTCCCGCCAATGACCGCGCTAGAGGTCTCCACGGCGCCTATTATCACCGGAGACACCAGCGGGAAGAATAGTATCGGCAGCATTATCTCCCGCGACCGTACGTTGGCGGCCACGGCGGCGAACAGTGTCCCCACTGTTGCGAACCCCAGGGTTGCCAGAACCATAGCTCCCAGAAGCGTCACCGAAAATGCGGAGAAGTCGAAGAAGACGGCGAAGACGGGCAGAAGCGCCGCCTCGATGACTATCATGAAGAGGAACATGGCCAGCATCTTGCCGAAATAGAGGGAGTCCCGGCTGACCGGACATAGCAAGAGCGCGTCCAGGCACCCTTCTTCCTTCTCTGCCACGAAGGCGCGGCTCATGGCCAGCACACCGGCAAAGGAGAAGGCAACCCACAATACGCCGGGGGCCAGCACGTTCACCGTTTCCGGCGTGATGTTCAAGGCGAAGTTGAAGATGACGACCATCATCACGCTAAAGACCAGGGCCGTGGCCACCACCTCCCGGTTCCGAAGCTCCAGCAAGACATCCTTCCACGCCACCAGAAGCACGGGCCGCACGAACTCCACAACTGCTCTCATTGACCCAGTTTCCCGTAGGCCTTCCGAAATTCCGCCTCGTCCAAGCGGTCTCTGGGAGCTTCATAGGCAATGCCGCCCCTGCGGAGCACCGCGACGCTCTCGCCCCAACCCAGACCCCACTCCACATTGTGGGTTGCTACGACCACGGTGCGCCGACTACCCGAATTCATCTCCATCATAGACTCCATACCCTCCAAAGCTCTCTGGTCCAGTCCCGATTCCGGCTCATCCATTAGCAGAATGGGAGGGTCGTGCAGCACCGCCCGGGCCATAGACAAACGCTTCTGCATCCCGTGGGAAAGGGTTCGAACTCGCTGAAGCCGTCGGGCCTCCAACCCCATCTGCGTGAGAACGCCATCTACCCGCCCGCCAACGTTCTCCAGCCCATACATCCGCCCAAAGAAGGTCAGGTTCTCCTCGCAGGTCATGTTCTGGTAGAGCATGGGCTGGTGACCCACAACACCTATAAGGCGGCGTATTGCAGCAGCGGACCGGCGAGTATCGAGGCCCGCGAGAGAGATGCTGCCCCTGTCCGGCTTGTATAGGGTTGCGAGGAGACGAAGCAATGTGGTTTTGCCCGACCCATTGGCCCCGAAAATCACGAGGGCGCCGCCCCACGCAACCTCCAGAGCCAACCCTCGCAGCACCGGCGGCCCACCGAAGCCCTTGTACAGAGACTCAACCCTTATGGCAGGCTCGTCTACTGCAACGCTCACGGAAAGGTCCATTGACATGCAAAGGGATGGGGCAAGAAAAGCACGTCACCGGCGAACATTGAAACCTCCGTGGACGGGGCCGGGACCGGCATCATGGGCAGATGATAATGAATTGTGAATCTTTTCGCAAGAAGGCCGGCGAGGGGGGATCGTCATCAACCTCCCTAAGTGGGGCCCCACGACGTTTGACATTCTTGGCCTCGCCTAAGTACCATTTACTTTCGCAATTCCTCAGGAGAAAACCCTTTGCTTTTCAAGAACCCCTCAAAAGTCAAGAAAGCCCCCGTTCGGGAGGGCGTGCCCCCGGGCCAGTTCGTAACCAAGAAGCTGCCCGTCCTCACTTACGGGCGCAATCTGAAGATAGACATCAACAAGTGGCAGCTGCAGGTCTTTGGGCTGGTGGACCGGGAGTTGGAGCTAAACTGGGAGCAGTTCTCTCAGCTGGAATGGACTGCCATATCCGCCCCCTTCCACTGCGTCACCCAATGGAGCCGCATGGAGAACACCTGGGAGGGTCTGCTGTTCACCGACCTGGCCAAATTGGTCTCGCCCAAGCCGGAGGCTAAGTTCGTCATGGCCCACTGCTACGGCGACTACTCTACCAACCTGCCCCTGGAAGTGCTCATGGATGGCTCGTCGCTGCTGGCCCACAAGCACGACGGGAAGTCTCTGAGCAACGACCATGGTGGGCCGGTGCGCCTGGTGGTACCGCAAAGGTACGGCTGGAAGAGCGCCGAGTGGCTCCGCGCCATCGAGTTCATGGCGGAGGACAGGCCAGGCTTCTGGGAAGTCCGGGGCTACCACAACAACGGGGAATTCTGGAAAGAGGAGCGGTTCTGGCCGGAACTTAGCTGATTATCCCTTTGCTGCTGACGCGGTGTTGAGGAGCTTGGTCAAGTCATACAGGCCTCGGATTTTGAAGCCTTGCGCGTTCTGCCCCAAACCACTAGGCTCAAGGTTGGAAGGCTTGTAGAATGCACCACTACCCCACAGTAGCTAGCCGAGAAGCCACCACAGCACTAGGGTAGAGTCCGTCCCCCTTTCCGCCTCACGTAGGCCGTTGGATGCCTTGGCAATTGGTATCATCCTAATGTCGAAAGGCAGACCCTTATTGATCGGTACAAATAAACCACAATTGTGGGCTGGTATCTGTGCCGTTGTCTTACTGAGTATATTTAGCCTAATCGGAGGCTGTACCTCCGACTCCGACAACGATCAAACAACTACACCTACGACAACTTCACCTGATGCGACCTCAACACTGACCGTTGCACTGCCTACAATATCATCCCCCGCTATTGGTGTAAGCCGTGAATACATCCAACGTTCCTTTGAAGACGCTGGGTTCACGTTTGACACCTTTGGGGACGCTGACATGGTT
>CAYNJI010000116.1:0-4075 GCA_964397605.1 uncultured Dehalococcoidia bacterium
CGTCCCTCTTGGATCCCCTTTTGGAGCCCCTCTTTGCGGGCGACTTCGCGGGCGGCTTCAAGTCGCCTCTTACGCCGGTCTTCGAGCCACTTTTCCAAGGATTTGGCTATAACCACTGAGTTTCTCCCGATTTCTGTTAGGGCGTAGGCTGCGCCGGCAGAGGTGGCCATTACGTCGGCGGAAGGGCCCATGACGGCGCGCCACGTTTCCATTATACCTTGGTGTTGTCCAATTTCTCCAGCGATTACGATGATCTCTCCAGAGGTCGCTAGGAGGGTGAAGAACCCGAAGTACCAATGTTTGGTTTCCGCGAGGGCGCTCCAGATGGATTCATTAGGCGCGCCCTCTGGGTTTTCGATGCTCTGTGGCCTCCTCATGAATTATTGCGTTTGCAATGCAGGGAGAGGAGACGGTTCACGAACCACCCCAGCGGATTCGTTGCGTTCCTATGGCAGCCTCTGGCTACTGGCTGCCGTGCACCAGCCCTATGGTCGCTAGCCGCTTCTTCGCTTCTGAGTACACGTCATCGGCGAGGGGGCCCTTGTCTGCCACTACCACGTTCTCACTCAGGTGCGCCGGATTCTGGGTTCCCACGATGATGGTGTGGACGTGGGGGTGAGACATCGTGAATCTCAGCAGGAAGGCCGTTCGGGACTCCCCCTCCTCCCGCAGTTCGTTCAGGTTTGCCTCCTCGAAGGCGTCCCATCGCTTGCCGCCCGTGCTGTGAACTCGGCCTTCGGCGCCCGCGCCGGCCCCGGGTTCGCCCTTGGCGACTCCGCCTCGTATGATGGTGCCGCCGCCGGCCTCGGCAATCTTGGTGATTATGTCGTGATGGTCCGGCTCCAGCGCCGAGTAGGGGATCTGGAACACGTCGTAGACGCCCGTGGCCAGGTGCTTCTCCAGGTGGGGAAGTACGCTGGATACGCCGATGAATTTGGTCAGGCCGCGGGCCTTTATCTCCTGTAGGGTTTCGATGGAGCCGTTCTCTTCCACGTCCTCCGCCGTCGGGTTGTGCAGCTGTACAATGTCCAAGTGGTCGGTGCCCAGGTTGCGAAGGCTCTCCTCCAGGCATTCCAGCATGTCCTTGCGGTTGTAGCTGGCGAAGTTGTCGGCGCTGCAACGCCCATGGCCCGTCTTGGCGGCAAGGACGTACTCGTCGCGCCGCTTGCTAATGTACTTGCCCATCATCTCTTCGCTCCGGCCGTAGCACCAGGCGGTGTCGATGAAGTTGATGCCGGAGTCCAGCACGGCGTTGAGGACCTGGTCTGCCCGATCCTCGTTGGGCATTCGGCCGCGGGCGTCGTCCTGGCTGGTGCCGCGCACCTCCAGGGCGCCGTAGCCCAGCTGGGTTACCTGGTAGTTGGTCCTGCCTAGGGTCTTTTTACGCATAAAAAGTCCTCCGTAATCTTAATTCGGATTTCGAACGTCCGGGCCGAAGTTCCCGGCCCGGACGTGTATGTCGTCTTGGGAGCCTGGATCAGTCTAGCTGGAGATGCCGGCCTGGGCCTGGGCTTGGCCGACGAGGTCCACGCCTACCCGTTCGCTCCAGGCGGCCAATAGCCGCGAGACCACCGGTCCGGGCACGTCCGCGTCGATGGGCCGGTTGTCGAGCTTGGAGACGGGAAGCAGGCAGTGGCTGGTGCCGGAAACGAAAGCTTCGTCGGCGGTGTAGGCGTCGTAAAGCTGGATGTCATCCAGTTCGACAGGTATGTCCAGCTCGTCGGCCAGACTCAGGAGGGTCTTTCGGGAGACTCCCTGAAGGAGGGTGCGGTCTCCGGCGGTGCGGAGCTTGCCGTCGGTGACAATCCAGAAGTTGAAGCCGGTGCCCTCGGAGATGTTGCCGTCCAGGTCGAGGAGGACGGGCCACGAATCCGGGTCCACGTCGGACGCTTCCAGTTCCGCCAGGACGAAGTTCATTCGGCTGACGTGCTTGACCTTGGGGTCAAGGGAGTCGGGATGGTATGAGCGGGTGCGGGCGAAGACCACGTGGGCGCCTTCATCGTAGATATGGGCGTAGCGGTCGAAGCCCATGGGGTAGGCGGTGACGAACACCGTTGCGGGGGAGCCGTCGTTGACGCTGGATCCCTCGCCGCGGGTGATCATCTGCCGCACGTTCATGTCACTGCCCTCAGGCACCAGGTGCCAGTTGCGCTCCACGGCTTCGCTGGTAATCCGCTTCATCTCATCCCGGGAGATGCCGGGGTCGATGCGGGTGTACTTGAGGGAGCGGAAGAGGCGGTCCATGTGATCGTCCATATTGAAGAACTTGCCGCCGTAGGTGCGGTCAACCTCGAAGACGGCGTCACCGAGGCGTAAGCCCCTGTTGTCCATGCTTATCTTGCATTCGCTTTTAGGAATCCACTCACCGTTAAAATAGGCAATAATCTCTTCGGCCATGATGAATCCTCCAGAATCCATAGGATAGCGGCATTATAAGGGTCAAGCCAACGTGCTTGTCAACCTGCGGGATTTTTGGAGACGGGGGAGGGCGGGGTTGAGCAAGATTGTTTGGCGCATGAATGCTTAGATGAGAGTGTAAAGGAATGAAATATGCCGTCGGATTTTGGCGTCTTTTACCAATTGCCCCTTTTCCGACTATATTACTAGTGGATAGCGTGCGAATGAAGGGACAACAAACAAATGAAGGTTCGTATTCATCGGGGAACGGAACAAATCGGCGGGACTTGCATTGAGGTGGAGTCATCTGGAAGCCGCATCGTTCTGGATGTGGGTCTGCCTCTGGACGCGCCCGACGACGACCACGAGAGGCTTCTTCCTGACGTGCCAGGCTTCCGCAACGCCGACGAGAGCCTTCTGGGGGTGGTTATTTCCCACCCGCACCAGGACCACTTTGGACTGGCAAAGCACGTCGGCTCCGGTGTGCAGGTGTACGTCGGAGAGGCGGCGCACAACATACTCACGGCTGCCAGCCACTACGTTCCTGGTGGTCAGGCCTTCCCTAACCCTCGATTCCTGAGCCACAAGAAGACGGTCGAAATCGGGCCCTTCAAGGTTACGCCCTACCTGGTGGATCACAGTGCCTTCGATGCCTACTCTCTATTGGTGGAGGTTGACGACAAGCAAGTGTTCTACTCCGGCGACTTTCGTGGCCACGGCCGCAAAGCAGCGCTGTTCGAGCAGATGATCAGGCGGCCTCCGCGTAACATCGACGTGCTGCTGATGGAGGGCACCACAATCGGGCGAACGGGGTCGGAGGAGGGGTTTCCCACCGAGCAGGACTTGGAGGAGCAGTTCGCAGAGGCGTTTAGTAAGACCAAGGGCATTCACTTTGTGTGGGCCTCGGTCCAAAACATCGACAGGCTAGTGACGGTATTTCGCGCGGCTAAGAAAACGGGTAGATTCCTCATCATAAGTCTCTACGCAGCTGTGGTGCTGGAGGCCACGGGAGGAGACCGCATTCCCCAGTCCAATTGGGACGGGGTGAAGGTCTATACTCCCCAGTCCGAGCGGGTCTGGGTAAAGGAAAACGAGTTAATTCCCGATTTGGAAAGACACAAGAGGAACCGCATCTTTCCGGAAGACCTGCCCGCTCTGCGCGAACGAGCAGTGATGCTGTTCTCTCCCCGGATGGTGAGCGATTGGGGAGTTCAGGGAGCCCTGGAGGGCGCCCGCTTCACCTACTCCATGTGGAGCGGGTATCTGAAGGAAGAGCGATGTCGGAGGGTGTTGCGATGGCTGAAGAAGAACGACGTGCCGTTTCAGACCATTCACACGTCGGGCCACGCTTCCGTGGCCGACCTGCGGCGGTTCGCAGCAGCTCTGGCCCCACGCAAGCTTGTACCCATCCACACCTTCGAAGGCGACCGCTACAGAGAGCTATTCGACAACGTAGTTCGTGAACGGGATGGCGTGTGGTGGGAAGTTTAGTTTAAGAGGAGGTATCTATGGCAACTCCAGCATTCAACAGAGGATTGTGTGATGCATTCGTTGAGGTTCTGAACAACGAATACGAGAAGGGTGGCTGGTGGCGCAACCTGGTGGATGACAAGGAAACGTTTCTGGCCATTCGCGAGAATTACCTAAATGTTTACTATCGTGGCAACAGTCTGCTGAA
>CAYNJI010000117.1:0-4070 GCA_964397605.1 uncultured Dehalococcoidia bacterium
GGCAAGAGGAAGCCGGCGCGGCCCCCCCTTTCAATGCCTGATTGCTGAGACCAGGCGTCCCCCAAGGTTGCCTACGGCTACGGGTAACGCTATACTTCGTTAGCGAAAATGGCAATATAGCGGCTCAAAGGGGGGCAATGCGCCTGCCCCTGTTATTTGTGCCGCCGACGGAAGTGTTGTATCTACAACAGAATCGGGGCCCTTCCTAGGAGATGGCGCTAATTTGCGCCTTCCCGCCGCCGAAGTAAGGCCATAGGGCCCATGAAGTAAGAAGGAGCAGCCTCATGAGTTCAGGGAAGTTCGATTTCGCCATGGCTATTGGCGGCGAGGCCGGTCAGGGCATTGCCACCCCGGGCGACATTCTGGCCCGGGTCTTTGTGCGCCGCGGCCTTCACCTCTACACCTACAACGCCTATCAGTCCATCATCCGTGGCGGCCACATCTTCCTCACCATGCGAGTGGGGGAGGAGGAAGTGCTGACTCATGGGGACAAGCTAGACCTTCTACTGTGCCTGAACCAAGACACCGCCGACCGACACGTGGGTCTCATGGGGCCGGGCTCCAGCATCGTCTTCAACGGCGACCGCATTAAGGTGAACGATGCCCAGGAGGGCGTGCAGATTTGCGCGCTGCCCATCTCCCACCTGACGGGCGGCAGCAGGAACCGGCTTATCCAGAACACCGTGGCCGTGGGCTCCATCATGTACATGCTGGGGATTGACTTCCAGACCCTTGAAGACAGCCTCAACCTGCGGTTCCAGCGTCATGGTCAGGCGGTGGTGGACGAAAACGTGAAGTTTGCTCGGGCCGGCTACGATTACGCGATAGAAAACTTCGCGCCCTACGATCCGCCCGCCCCCATTGGCGAGAAGCCCCTGGCAGTCTGGGCGGGCAACGACGCTGTCGCAATGGGCGGCGCGGCCGCCGGCGTAAAATTCTACGCAGCGTACCCAATGAGCCCCTCAACAGGGGTTCTTCACTGGATGGCGGCCTACGCCCGCACGTTAGGCATAATGGTGCGGCAGGTCGAGGACGAAATCGGCGTGGCCAACATGACTATCGGAGCGGCCCATACCGGCTGCCGCGCCATGTGCGCCACCTCCGGCGGCGGCTTCGCACTTATGACGGAGGCTATCGGCAGCGCCGGCATGATGGAGATTCCCGTAGTCTTTATCGACGTCATGCGCGCAGGACCCTCCACCGGCGTCCCCACAAAGTCGGAACAAGGCGACCTATGGCAGGTTCTTGGCGCCAGCCAGGGGGACTTCGAGCGGTTTATAGTTGCTCCCAAAGACGCTCTTGACGCCTTTAACTCCATGCCGGAGATTTTCAACCTGGTGGACAAGGGCCAGTGCCCCGGTATCGTCATTTCCGACCTGGTTATTGGCGAAGGCCGGTTCAGCGTTGACCCCGACGCCCTTAACATGCAGCCCGTCATAGACCGGGGGGAGATCATCACGGAGCACTCCGCTTCCAATGGCTACAAGCGCTATCTCAACACGGAGTCGGGAATTTCGCCCAGGGCCCTACCCGGCCTCGAGGGCTACGCCCACGTGGTGGCCACCGACGAGCACGACGAGGATTCAATCCTCATCAGCGACGAATTTACCCATCCCCACAAGCGTCGCATGATGGTGGAGAAGCGGGCGCGCAAGTTCCAGCTATTGTCTAAGCTGGTTCCCACCCCGGAACTCGAAGGCCCCGAGGACGCCGACGTGACCATCGTCGGCTGGGGTTCCACCTACGGCGTCATTAAAGAGGCCATCCCGCAGCTGGCGGAGCGGGGAGTCACCGCCAACCACCTGCCTATCAAGTGGATTGTCCCCTTGATGGGCGACGAAATTGTCGAAATCCTCTCCAAGTCCAAGAAGACCATCATGGTGGAGAACAACTACTCCGGCCAGTTCCACCGGTACTTGCGCAGCGAGACCGGCTTCTCCGTAGACGGCCATGTGCGCAAGTACGACGGCGAGCCGTTCATGCCCCACCACGTTACCGAAAGCATCATGGAGATTCTCAGCGGCGCCACCGATATTCATGTGCCGTATCAGGAAGTAATAGTCTAAAGAGGTGATAGGATGACCACCGTAATAGATATCGCGACAGGCAAGCCTGCCCGCAAGCTGACAGCAAGAGACTTCCGGGGCCCCGTCAATCCAGACTGGTGTCCGGGTTGCGGCGACTTCGGTGTGCTCAACAGCCTCCAGCGGGCCTTCGCCGAGATGGGCTTGCACCCCCACGAGCTGCTTGTGATTAGCGGCATAGGCTGCTCCTCCAACCTACCCGGCTATGTCAACGCCTATGGTATGCACACCCTCCACGGCCGTTCCCTGGCCGTGGCCACGGGGGCAAAGATGGGCAACCACGAAATGAACGTCGTCGTCACCACCGGCGATGGGGACGGCTACGGCATCGGCGGCAACCACTTTGTTCACACCGCCCGCCGCAACGTAGACCTTACCATGGTGGTGATGAACAACCAGATCTACGGGCTTACGACCGGCCAGATTTCCCCCACCAGCACCGTGGGCATGAAGACCAAGAGCACCCCCTTCGGCAGTATCGAGCCCCCCATCAATCCCATCACCGGGGCTATCATGAACGGCGCTACTTTTGTGGCCCGCGCCTACAGTGGAGACATCCGCCACCTCACCGAGATAATCATCAAGGGCATGCAGCACAAGGGATTCGCCCTCATCGACGTGTTCAGTCCCTGCGTCACTTTTAATAAGGACAACACCCACCCCTTCTTCAAGACCCGCGTCAAGAAGCTGGAGGACGAAGGACACGACACCAGCGATTGGAAGTCCGCCTGCGAGAAGGCAATGTTGTGGGGCGACACGATATATACCGGCGCGTTTATCCAGAGGCAGGCCCCAACCCTCCACGGCCAGGAGCCGGTGCTGAAAGAAGGCGGGCCGTTGGGCTTCCGCCCCCTGGGCATCACCAAGGAGCAGTCCCAGAAGATCATCCAGCGGATGATGTAAGGTCGACCTCCAACACCCATAGTCCACCGAGCGGCAGGTCTCAATGTACAACCTGGAAGGTAAGGTTGCTCTCATCACCGGCGCCGGGGGACAGCACGGCATCGGTAGGGCCATAGCCGTTCGTTTGGCCCAAGAAGGGGCCGACGTGGTGGTCAATGACGTAAAGTCCAACCCTCACGGTGGCGCCGTCGCATGGCGCGGCGTGGACAGCGTCGTTGAGGAGATTCAAAGCCTGGGCCGCCGGTCAATGAGCATCATCGCCGATGTCTCCGACGCCCGCCAGGTGGACGCCATGGTACGCGAAGCCTCCGAGCGTATCGGCCCCATAGACATTCTGGTCAACAACGCCGGTTCGGCGGCGGGTCCCGACCGGGTGCCCATAGTGGAGCTGGAGGAAGACGCCTGGGACATGGTGCAGCGCGTCAACGTCAAAGGCACGTTCCTATGCTCTCGAGCCGTGGCCCGGGATATGCTCCGCGCCGGCCGACAGGGGAAAATAATCGTCATCTCGTCAGGCGCGGGCAAGCAGGGTATCGCCCGGTATGCCGCCTACTGCGCCTCCAAGTTTGCCCTCATTGGCTTCACCCAATCCCTGGCCCTGGAGCTTGCGCCCCACGGCATAAACGTCAACGCCATCTGCCCCGGGTTGGTGGACACGGAGAGAATTTCCGGGATTGCGGCGGCCCTGGCGCCAGAGGGCGAAACGGCGGAGGAGTACCGTGCCCGCATGTTCGCGGAACGGGCCAAGGCCATACCCCTGGGCCGGGTGGCCCAAGGCGCAGACGTGGCCGACGCGGCCGCTTTCCTCGCTTCCGACCAGTCTGACTATCTCACCGGCATCTCCCTTCCCGTGGCCGGTGGCGCCCTCATGTATTAACGGCGGCCCTCGACTTGGGCTGTTCCATTCGTCTTGATTCGGACCCCCACCTCTGTAAGGAGTCCCACATTGACTGGTTTTACGGACGTTACCGGTGAGACACTCCGGGTAGCCGAATTCGACCCCATGGTGAAGAAGTACACCACCGGGGTGGTTATCTTTTTCATGATAATCAGCGTCGTGGGCATCCCCTTGATCCCCTTTGG
>CAYNJI010000118.1:0-4055 GCA_964397605.1 uncultured Dehalococcoidia bacterium
CAGTGAGGGCGCTACCACGTCAAACGAGTCCCTTTCGTCGCCGCCGTGGGCCGCCGGGTCGGTTAATAGGGGGATGAAGTCCAGAAACTCTACTATCGACCCCGGCCACCCGTGGATCAACAGCAAGGGCAGTGGGTCTGGCCCTTTGCCCCGTTCGTGGATGTAGTGCACGTCCAGCCCATCCACTTCGGCGATGTATTGGGAATAGCCGTTGATCGCCTCCTCCTGCTTCCGCCAGTCGAACTCCTCGATCCAGTAGTCCACCAGCTCCTTAACGTATGCCAAGTTGGACCCGTAGTCCCACCCCGACCCCGGGATCTCGTCCGGCCAGCGCGTCCGCTTCAGCCGCTCCCGCAGATCTGTCAGAACATCTTCCTTTGTGTCGGCTCTAAACGGCCGGATAGCCATGATCATCCTCCGGAGTTTGCGTTGCCCGCATTTCTTCACTCATCACAGTTGGATTCGAGCGCCACTATCGTGTCCACCAGCCTGCTCGCCCATTCCCTCATCTCCTCTTCGATATCCGCGCCACAGTGGGCGCAGTCCAGGTCCCCGAATCGGAGGTTTATGCCGCAATCTCGGCACTCGGGTCTCTCGGACAATATTCTGAAAACTGTCTGAATCTGGGTCTCGGTAGCCATTTCTCCTCACTGCAGTCGTTGGTCAAGTCTGATGTCGGATGATTATCTTATACCACGCTCTCCGTCATTGGGCCCTTGCCCCCAATGCCAGTGCAACGGGCGTCCCTTTTGATGATATGATATCAAGTAACCAATTCTCATTCCGCCCCACCTGCTTCTCCCCAAGGATTTCCACAAGCCAACTATGCTCATCGCCCTTCAAAGGCTCTTGTCCCGTGACCGGTCCATAAACGGAAAAACGGACAAAAGACTACTCCTCTTCAAGATCCGTCAGCAGGGCCTTTACCCCGCCCTGGCCCTTCCCGCTCTGCTTCTAATGGTCCTCTTCTTCATCATCCCACTGGTCAGAATGGTGGACGTCAGCTTCGGTGGGAATGACGGCTTCTCCCTCGCCTACTACGACAAGGCCCTGACTAACCCCATCTACCGGAGGATGTTCCGCACCACCTTCGAACTGGCTGCTTTTACCACTGTCGGTTGCATCGCTCTCGGCTACCCCATCGCCTATTTTCTTGCCACCCGCACGGGCCGTTGGCACGGCGCAGTTCTCCTAATAGCCATAATTCCATTCATTACTAACTCCATTGCCAGCGTCTACTCCTGGCGCGTGATATTCGGCAGACGCGGTCCCATAAACGAGTTCTTGCAGCTCATCGGAGTAATAGATAAACCACTTGAAATACTCTGGAGCCGTTTCGCAGTAGAAGTCGGCATGATTCAGATTCTCCTTCCCTTCATGATTCTCCCACTCTACGCCGTCATGCGAAGTATTCCCAAGAGCCTTACAGCCGTCGCCGAAAGTATGGGCGCCCATCCGCTAAAGAGTTTCCGGCACATATTCCTTCCCCTGAGCGTTCCGGGCATCTGGGCCGGGTCCATTCTGGTATTCATACTCAGCGCGGGCAGCGCCATCGCCCCGAGCATTCTGGGCGGCATCCGGGACCAGGGCATCGCTTCCTATCTGGCCGGAACCAGCGGATTCAGCGCCGCTCTCGCTGTGATCCTCCTTATCGCTATACTCATCCTGTACATGATATTCGCCCGGCTGGTCGGATTCGGCTCCCTATATGGCGCCGGTGAGGCCCTCCTCCGCTCCTCTCCCATCGAGATCTCCTACCGCGCACCGCGGCGCATTTCTTTGAATGTCATGGTCGGGGCAGTTTGCATTTTTCTGGTCCTGCCCAGCCTCATAGTCATTCCCCTCGCCTTCAATGAGTCTTCTTTTGTCATTTTCCCTCCCAAGGCCTATAGTTTGGTCTGGATCAAAACCTTCTTCACTACCAGCGTAATCAGCCCCGTCAACTGGGTGGAGTCTACCTTCACCAGCCTCCAACTTGCCTTTATCACAGTCTTGGTCTCCGTGCCCGCCGGAGGCCTGGTCGCCTACGGAATTGCGCGAGGCTCCTTCCCGGGCCGCGGCTTTCTTGGTTCCTTTATCATCCTGCCCCTTATAATCCCCTCGACCCTCACTGCTATCGCTCTTTTCTACTTCTACTCCTTCCACATGCGGATACTTGTCGGCACCGTCATTGGCATAGCCATGCCCCACGCCGTTCTGGCAATACCCTATGTAGTCATCATCCTCACTGCCACCCTCCGCGGCGTCGACGAGGTCCACGAGCATGCTGCCATGAGCCTCGGCGCTAATCGATTCACCGCTTTCCGGAGGGTTATCCTGCCCCAGATAGTGCCCGGCATTACCGTTGCCACCTTTTTCGCATTTATGGTCTCCTTCTACGAGGTTCCAATTGCCGTGTTCCTCAAGGACCCGTTCCTCAGGACCCTTCCCATGAATTTGTGGAACGGCGTAACCGTGGAATTCGCCCCGATGATGGCAGCGGTCTCTTTCATCCTCTTGATTTTCGCTGCAATCATGCTCATCGGCCTTGTCTTTTTCAGAAGTCGCCTCTTTAGGCAGCGGACCTAAAGTCGGCGGTGAGATAACAGTCCGGGAGGACACCATGGACTACAACGACGCCCTGTCCTTTCTATCATCCAACTTCGACGCCGTAGTCAACACCTTCAGAAAGTCCGGCGCCATCCAGTCCAGTGTGGTAAAGGCCGGGGCCTATCAAAGCGGTGTCGTCTTCGTTGCCATCGGCAACTCGGCAAAGCTGAAAAACCTTGCCCGAGACCCTCGCTGCACCGTTACCATCGTCAGTCCTCATTGGAACAGGTGGTGCGCCGTCGAAGGCAAGGTGGTGATTCGGGATTGGGACAACACCGACCACGAGGCCCTTCGCATCGAACTCCGCGAGACGTTCGTAGCCTGCGGTGGCGATCATGATGACTGGGATGAATACGACCGTGTGATGCGTGAAGATCGCCGAGCCATCGTCGTGGTTCAGCCCGACCACAT
Organism: uncultured Dehalococcoidia bacterium; assembly: GCA_964397605.1. Taxonomy (GTDB): domain Bacteria; phylum Chloroflexota; class Dehalococcoidia; order Lucifugimonadales; genus JAPULR01. The sequence continues at coordinate 3,001 of CAYNJI010000118.1, forward strand.
CTATGGACAGGGAGTTTAGGGGGCAGAGCCAGCTGAGTCTAACCGAGTAGGTTTAGGGCCTTCGGCACTACCGATATCTCGGCAGGAGCCTCAGCCACCCGCTCTCCGTCCGCCCAGATGGGCATCGGTGCCTCGGCCTCTACCTTTAGCCTCTTTACGCGGTGCATGGATACCGCCGGGTTACTCAGGTGTCCGCCGCTGAAGACTCGGGGCACCATCTTCACCACCTCCCACCTAGACACAGACTGCACCAAGCACACGTCCAATGCCCCATCATCCGCTACCGCCCCGGGCGCTATCTTCATATTGCCACCGTACTGGGCCGTATTGGCCGTGGCGGCCAAAAATATCCGGCCCGAGTACTCGAAATCCTCGCCCTCCAAGTGCACCATCGCATCCCTGTAACGGAGTATCTGAAGGAAGATGGCGTAGAGATAGGAAGGTGTACCGGACAGGAAGCGAGGCACGTGTCCGTCTGCAACATACTGGCTCACTGCGCTGTCGAACCCGAGAGTAGCCACCGTCGCGAAATATCTGTGCCCTACAGCTCCCAGGTCTATCTGCCTTGATCTGCCTGCCGCAATCAAGTGCGCCACCCCGTCAGCGGTCTTTGGTAGGTCCATCGCCGCAACGAAGTCATTGCACCTGCCGGCAGGTATGATCCCGACGGTCACTTCCGAGGCCAAAGGGTGGCCCATCACTCCGTTGATCACTTCGTGCAGAGTACCGTCGCCCCCGCAGGCCAGCACCCCAGCACTTCCCTCCTCTACTGCCTTCCGCGCCAATTCTTCGGCATCCCCAGGGCGAGATGTGTACAGGACCTCGTTAGATACGCCCGCCGAGGTCAGCAGCGTCCCTGTCTGCATCGCAAGGGCCCGACTCCTCCCCTTGCCCGACACGGGGTTGGCCACGATGGTCCATTTGGCCCCATTCCCCATGCTTTATGTCACGTCGCAAAGGAAGATTGGCGGATAGTGGTACAGTGATATCTCGGGAGATGGGCCTACCGTGTCCTTGGCCATCTCCAATGCCGTCGCCACGTCCGGCGCGGTCTC
>CAYNJI010000119.1:0-2479 GCA_964397605.1 uncultured Dehalococcoidia bacterium
TTCTGGATTCTCGCTTTCGCGGGAATAACGGGACTTGAGGCCATATTCCACACTCACTCACCGGAATAGGCGTAGAAAATCGTCTCGGTATGCTTGGCACAAATCATAGGTAAGAACTTATGAGACACCCTCAATTGCGAACTTTCCACTGGGAAGTGAAACCCTTAGGGTAAGCTTGTACATTAGCATGAACTCAGGTTGTCAATACCAAACGTAGGGTGAATTGGGCGCAGCGCCAGTGGTACAAACTGGTATGTATCAGCTTTCCTCCCTAACGTCATTACGAATCCGGCCCTAATACCAGTTCCAGCGCCACTACTTCCGAAGCATTGCAGTCGAGGCTGTCACAAAATCTGATCCTCGGCATTCCCGAATCGCTCGTGGCGACTGCCTCCCATAAGACGGCTCCCCTTCATTGTGGCGTCCACCACCGACTATATCCTAGATGACAACTTCAACCGAACTTCAAAGATCGAGCATTCTGGAGATATAGAGACGATGTGCGTTAACAGGCGCTAATTTCACGAGCGGATGGTAGCGAGGTTCTCAGGGATGCTAAGGGAAATGTATCTACATTGTAGGCTCACAGCGAAAGCCATTTGATAGCCTGGGGAGGTCGGTGCTATCATCAGCCCACTCCCGCAGCTCCCTACTCCATTCAGTGAGGTTGTGAAATGGACGCCATAAATCCCCTTGTTGATAGGTGGATAAGAGACGCAGCCCAAGACCCCGACGGCTTTTGGGAGCGTGCCGCTCAGTCCCTGCCCTGGTTTCGTGACTGGGACACGGTCTTCAAGTGGGACTTTCCCCACTTTCAATGGTTCGCCGGCGCGGAGACCAACCTGGGTTACAACTGCGTAGACCGCCACGCCCAAGGCCCCCAGAGAGGACGCGCCGCGGTGGTTTATGCCAACGAGCGTGGAGAAAGGGTGGTGCTAACCTATGCTCAACTTCACCACCAGGTTGGCATAGTCTCAGCCGCTTTACGGGGAATGGGGATCCAGAAAGGCGACCGCATAACCATCTACATGCCTGTATGCCCTGAAGCCATCATCCTAATGTTGGCCACCGTTCGGATAGGCGCCATACACTCCGTGGTCTTTGCCGGATTCGGAGCCGGCGCCTTGGCAGAGCGGATTCAGTCCAGCGGATCCAAGCTCGTATTCGCTACAGACATCACATATCGCAAGGGCGCTGACATCCCACTGAAATCCATTATTGACGATTCTCTGGCCGTCGGAGAAAACTCAGTTACCAACGTCATCGTTCTTCACCGGGGCAAGGATACAGTGCCCATGACCCCGGGTAGAGACCTATCCTGGGACCAATTCCTTGCCCAAGCAGAGGGGCAAAGTAATGAATATACACGAATGGAGGCTAACGAAACTGCCTTCATCCTGGCCACTTCCGGCACAACCGCCAAACCCAAGCTGGTAGTCCACACCCACGGCGGCTACCAGGTAGGCATTCATAGCATGGCACAATGGTGCTTTGGCATGAAACCTACCGATGTTTGGTGGGCCACTTCCGACATAGGATGGATCGTCGGTCACAGCTACATCGTATACGCTCCTCTTCTTGCCGGCTGCACCACCATCGCCTATGAGGGAGCCGTCGACTATCCAACCCCCGACGCCATCTGGCGTATCGTCGAAGAGTTTGGAGTAACTGGCATTTTCACATCACCCACTGCGGTACGACTCATGACACGCTACGGAGAGAGCGCCATGCCGAAGTCGAGCCTTGACTCTCTGGAGCGTGTATTCTGCGCCGGCGAGGTTTTGAATCCTTCCGCTTGGGAATGGCTGCAGAAGGAGGCTTTGGGTAATCGGATTCCCGTAATTGATCACTATTGGCAAACGGAAACAGGAGGTCCTATCATCGGCAATCCCTACGGCCTGTCATTGCTGCCAATCAAGCCCGGCTCCGCCGCCATCCCCCTTCCTGGCATAGACGTGGCCGTCATGACCCCGGAAGGTGAATTGTGTGGGCCTGAAGAGAAGGGCATTCTGGTTATCAAGCGTCCCTTACCCAGCTTGACGCCCGCCCTCTGGGGTGAACCGGACAGGTACGCCGCCGATTACTGGACTCGCATACCTGGAAAGCAGGTCTACTTTGCCGGAGACTCCGCCCACATTGATGAGGATGGCTACGTCTGGTTTGCAGGCCGCGCCGACGAGGTAATCAAGATAGCATCTCATCGCATCGGCACCGTGGAGGTGGAGTCCGCCATCCTCACTCATCCCAGCGTGGCCGAAGCCGGCGTCACGGCACGTCCTGACGATCTAAGAGGGGAGGTCATTTCCGCCTTCGCCGTTCTAAAGAGCAGCTATCAGCCCTCTGATGAGCTTCGCCGGGAGCTAATTCAAACCGTTCGCCGTACCCTTGGTCCCATCGCTGTCATTGGTGAGTTGAATTTCGTAGATCTGCTGCCAAAGACGCGAAGTGGCAAGATCATGCGGCGTGTGTTGAAAGCTGT
>CAYNJI010000119.1:2489-4023 GCA_964397605.1 uncultured Dehalococcoidia bacterium
TGTCGTCCTCGACCAGGACCCCGGTGACATCACCACCATTGAAGATGAAGGCTCAGTGGAAGACGCCCGTCAGGCATGGCAGCAAATGAAAGCCTCAGCTAACAACCAAAACTAGCGTCTCCAACATTCCATCATCAGGGACTGCTGAGACCCTGGCGAAATAGGAGCGGAAGGCCTACGCGAAGGAAGGAGCAGTCATCTCTGTTGCTTGAATCAGACGCCCTTCGCAGAACAGCACTCATTCTGGTACTTGCCGGTCTTCTGTGGAACTTAGTAGAGGCCGGGGTCTCATTGTGGGTGGGTGTCCAGGCCGGAAGCGTGGCCATGCTGGCTTTCGGCCTGGACAGCATAGTAGAGCTTCTCGCGGGTGGGGTCTTGGTGTGGCGGTTGAGGGCAGAGCGAGACGAGTTGAAGGCGGAGGCCGCGGAAAGAAGGGCACAAAGGCTCTTGGGTCTCAGCTTCTTCCTCTTGGCGGCATACATTCTCCTCCATTCCGGGGTCAACCTCCTGGGATGGCTACCTGAGCCACAGCCAAGCCTTGCAGGCGTCGCTATTGTGGTAGCAAGCGCCATCGTGATGACTGGCCTCTACGTGGGGAAGATGCGCATAGCCACCAGGATGCAGTCCCGGGCATTGAGGGCGGAGGCCATGGAAAGCCTGTTTTGCGATCTTCAGGACCTGACCATCCTGGTGGGTCTGGGGCTCAACAGCTTTTTCTCATGGTGGTGGGCCGATCCTGTCTCGGCCTTGTTTCTGGTCCCCTTCTTCGTCAAGGAGGGACTGGAGAACTTTTTGGATCATGAGGAAGAGCATGAACACCATGGACCCCAGGTTTGCTTTTGCCGGAGTTGCTTCTATGGCCTACGCCGCTGTAGAGCGACATGCTGCCTAACCTAGACTTGCGGATGTGTGGATATTATCGGGCCCACTTGGTACTTGCTTGGTCGCCGCCGCATTGCTGTCATCCATTAAGGATGCCGTAGACCGCAAGGCTCACGTTCTCTTCGGAGTCTCTACGGTTGGCAACGTCTGTCGTTAGACGGTCTAGATTGATTCGCCGGTATAGAAGGCGGTCGTTCGCCTAGCCGCCGCTTTCTGCGGCGTCGGGGTCCGTTCCGGCTGAGACCGACGCGTGTACCCACCTCTCGCTGCTGCCTGTGATGAACGCCTTGCCGTCCGGAGAAGTGGCAAAAGCGGCCTCGTCGGGCTTTGGCTCGTTAGGCTGGGCAACGTGAATCGCAAGTCCCATGAGGCCCAACTCCCAACCTACGCCAACCGCACCCGGACCGTACTCTGTCCAGTGTTCCGAAAGCAGGGAGGTGTGGGTGAGCGTAAGCCCTGTGTGGCTGGCTTCATCGGCGAAAAAGCGTACCTCTACCCAGCTGACGTCCCCGCCGAACTCCCATGTAAGGGCGAAATGCGATAGACGTTCGCACGCCGTTATCATGCCGCCTGCGTTGCCCTCCAACTGATAGCGTCCGCCGCGGACGAGATTGCCGCTTACCGGCAGAAACCAGCGCGGGATGCGCTCGGC
>CAYNJI010000120.1:0-2864 GCA_964397605.1 uncultured Dehalococcoidia bacterium
TTACCTGGCAGACAAGGGATTCGCAGTCACCAAGCCCGCCTACGGCCTACCCACAGCCTTCGAGGCCGTCTACGGGGAAGGCAGCCCGTCCATCGGCATCATCGCCGAGTACGACGCCCTGCCGGGGATCGGTCACGCCTGCGGCCACAACGTCATCGCAACCGCCGCGGTGGGCGCCGGGCTCGCCGCCAAGAGCGCCGCCGACGCTTTTGGAGCGACCATTCGCGTCATCGGCACGCCGGGCGAGGAGGGGCGCGGGGGGAAGATACGGATGGCCCGCAACGGGGCCTTCGCCAACGTGGACGCCGCTATGATGGTCCACCCCGGCGACTACAACACCTCCGGGTGCGAGGCTATGGCAGTGGCTATTTTGGAGGTTGAGTTTCACGGCAAGGCGTCCCACGCCGCCGGCGCTCCCCACCAGGGCATAAACGCCCTGGAAGCCATGATCCTCTCCTACAACGCGATCAACTCCCTTCGTCAGCACGTGATGGACGGGAGCCGGGTCCACGGCATCATCACCGACGGCGGGCAGGCGGCGAACGTTGTGCCGGCCCACAGCGCCGGTCTTTTCTATATCAGGGCCAAGGACGATGATTACGTGGAAACCCTGAAGGAACGGGTGGTGGGGTGCTTTCAATCGGGCGCGGTGGCTACCGGCGCCCGGCTGGAGCATCGCTGGAGCGAACCGCAGTACAGTACGATGAAGAACAACGAAGTCATGGCCGGTCTGTACGCTCAGAACCTGGAGGGGCTTGGACGGAAAGTAGAGCCGTACCAGGGCAGGAACTTCGGCAGCACGGACATGGGCAACGTGAGCTACATGGTACCGGGAATTCACCCTATCATTGGCGTAGCTCCGCGGGGAGTGCCCATTCACACGGAGGAGTTCGAGACCCACGCCGGCTCCGAGGCCGGGCATAGCGCTATGGCGGACGGGGCGACGGCGATGGCGTGGACGGTAATAGACCTGCTTTCGGAGCCATCGAACCTGGCCCAAGCCAGGGAAGAATTTCTACGTGGAGGCGGCTGATGGACCTTCAGCTTACGGACAAGATTGCCCAGATCGAGTATGGTGCCATCTTACTCAGGCGAACATAACAAATCATTCAGAGCACTTGATGAGAAAGAATGTGTAATGGTACAAGGCTTTTACTACGTGGATGCGTTGAAGGATCCAACCTTTTCGCCTGCCAACACATTCTATATTGGAAAGGGCACTGGGAGCCGAGCATACGACCATCTGATTCGACCCGATAAGACTCGAAAGTACACTCGCATTCGGAAGATTCTTGACGCTGGTCTCAAGCCGCTTGTGGAGATTCTGATTGATGACTTGTCAGAGACTCAAGCACTTCGCTTGGAGGCAGAACTCATCTCTGCCCTAGGGACAGAAGAAACAGGGGGACATCTCACAAACTCAGTAGTCCCTGCTGGAATGGGCACGGGTAACCAGACTCGGGTAGTTGTTCCTCAAGGCGCGGTAGAGCAAGCGCAACTCGGATTAGCGATCCTAAAGGGCGCAGTAGTTAGGCTGATTGACGCCAACACAGAGGGATTAACAAACGCAGACGTAGCCAACTCTCTGGGACTTCGCAGCGATTATCGCGGTCGACAAAAGGACTATCTGTCCTATAGCCTCCTTGGCTTATTGCCTCGAGAAGGACGAGTAAGTCGCAAGGAGGGGCGTTCCCCACGTCACGTCTCGGCGAGGTTAGATCTCTGAAGCTAATGAATAGTTAGAGGGAAGATGAAAGACTTCTCCCCGAACAAAGGAAGCGGAATGACATGACCACAGTTGAGAAGCCCCGGCAACGCAAATGTGAATTCTCATTCTATAAGGGTGCTTGTGAAATCGCAGGGGATGGGCTTGTCCTCCAAGGCAGCCATAACTTATCATGCGGAACTAAAGTAAGACTATTAGTCAATTGGCCGAACGGTTGGCGACCGTACACTTCAATCGACGCTTGAGTTCGCCCAAAGACGACCGCATAGACAGCTCAACCAAGGCAGTAAATGGCTTGAAACTGCCTCCAAGAATTGTAACCGGCGGGACATAGCGCTATGGCGGACGGGGCGACGGCGATGGCGTGGACGGTAATAGACCTGCTTTCGGAGCCATCGAACCTGGCCCAAGCCAGGGAAGAATTTCTACGTGGAGGCGGCTGATGGACTTACAACTTAGAGGCAAGGTAGCCCTGGTAACCGGCGGCACGCGCGGCATAGGCCTGGCCACGGCCCGCCTCTTTGCCCAGGAGGGGTGTCACCTCGGAATTTGCGGGCGTGACGAAGCCCAGCTAACCGCCGTCCAACAAGAATTGCGAGCACTGGGCGCGCGGGTGACCGCCGTAACGGCCGACGTTACGAAAGCCGAAGACGCGGCCCGGTTCGTGGACCGTTGCGTCGCCGAGCTGGGCGGAATTGATGTACTTGTGAACAACGTGGGCGGTTCGGCCGGAGGGCCGACGATCTTCGATACCACAGACGAGGACTGGCATCGGACCTTCGACCTCACTCTTCTTCACGGCGTCCGGCTCACCCAGTTCGTCGCGCCCCACATGAAGAGTCGTGGGGGCGGATCTATCGTCAACGTCTCGTCGATCTCCGGCTGGTCGCCCCAGCTAATGGGCACGGCGCAATACGGGGCGGCCAAGGCCGCCGTCATCTTCCTCACAGAGCGGCTGGCGTTGGAGATGGTGAAGTTCAACGTGCGCGTAAACACCGTCTCGCCGGGGTCCATCCAGCGCACGCGGGGATGGGATACTTTCAAAGAGACGAACCCGGCGGGCTTCGACCAGTACGTGCGGGAAGGGTTCCCGATGGGCCGGTTGGGCAACCCCGAGGAGTTGGCAGACGTAATCGGC
>CAYNJI010000120.1:2874-3992 GCA_964397605.1 uncultured Dehalococcoidia bacterium
TCTTCATGTCATCGCCAAGGGCCAACTGGATCAATGGTCGGAATATACCCGTGGACGGACTGGAGCAGCCCACAGGGGTGGCGGAGCGTCAGCCGTGGTAGAAGGGTTGCGGCGTCGGATTGGCGGCACGTCCGGTTGCCAAGAAACCAGTGTCGGACGTAGAATTTACCCGTACACTCGGACAGGCGGCTCCGAATTTCAAGACGGCAACAGAATAGGAGGACGAAGTGGCTAACGGCAGCGTTGCAACGGATAACAGGTTTAGCAAGGCCTTTGGAACCCCCAGCCATAGGGCGGTGGACAAGGTGCAGAACGTGATGACTGAGGTGGTGAAGGAGTTCATAGCCAACTCCCCCTTCATAATGATGGCCACCAGCAGCGGGGACGGGGCCTGCGACGCCTCGCCCAAGGGCGGCAAGCCGGGCTTCGTCTATATTCTCGACGACAGGCACATCATCATCCCGGACGTGGCGGGCAACAGGCTCTTTCAAAGCTACCTGAATATGTCGGAAAACCCGCAGGTAGGCCTGCTGTTTCTCGTCCCAGGCTCCAACGACACGGTGAGGGTCAACGGACGTGTGACTATTCTCTCCAAAGAGGAGTTGGACCGGATGAAGGTGGAGCTGTCCATCAACAACCCGGACGACAATTCGAAGAAGCTTCAGGGCATTCTGGTAGAGGTGGACGAAGCGTATACGCACTGTCCGCGCGCCCTGAAGTTTGCCGAGCTTTGGAACCCGGACGCCTATAATAGCGTGACTTTCCACAACCGAGACCTGCTGCCCAAGGCGCGGAACAGAAACAGGTAATCGCCCAGGAATAACGGCGGCGAACCAGCGCATCTAGCGGTCAGGGAATTATGGCTTGTCGCAGGACGAACTGGGCGACGAGCCTGAGCATCGAGGGGCTGTAGCTCAGTCGGGAGAGCGCCTGCTTTGCAAGCAGGAAGTCAGGGGTTCGAATCCCCTCAGCTCCACATCAATGCTCTTTAGGAACCGTCATCGGGGCTACTTCAAGTAACCGAGGCCAACTCATGTGGGCAATCAGCACATTCCCATGTTCGCAGACGATCCACAATACCTTACTTCAGAAAAGTAAGCACTATTTCGGAACGCATC
>CAYNJI010000121.1:0-1253 GCA_964397605.1 uncultured Dehalococcoidia bacterium
GCGTGGAGTAGTAGGTGGTGTTGGCCACGTACATGCAGCCCGTGCTGCCTAGGACGATGGTCCGAGGCCCGGCGGCCTTGATCATGAGCTTCATTACAAGGGCCGATTCGCAACCCTGACAGGTGCGATGGCCGGAGGTGAAGAATTCCTCCAGGGGCGACTGCTTTACTCCCCGCAGGGGGGTCAACTGTTGTGTGGTTGTCATGGCGCTACTCCCTTACTCCAATCCAATGGATTTCTTGCTCTGCCTTGCCCGCTTCGGCGACCTTTTCGGTAATGTCGAACATCTCGCGAGTGGATCGCAGGGTTATCTCTCGACCGCCCAGGCCGGCTACGAACCCGATGATGGGCACGCGTTCTTCCGCCGAGTACATAGCGGAGCGAATTTCGTTGAAGAGCACTCCGCCGTGTAGGGGCGAACCCAACGAGTAGTCCCTATCAATGACCCCCACGGCCTTGAAGCGCGACAGGCTTGCGACTATTTCCGGCGTGGGGAAGGGGCGGAACCACTTGATGCGGATGAACCCCACCTTGTGGCCTCGCTCACGAAGGCGACGCACCGTAACCTTCAGGGGCAGGGTGAGGGTCCCCATGCCCATGAGCACCACGTCGGCATCGTCGGTCATGTACTCCTCTAAGAAGGGGTCGCCGCCGCGGCCGAAAATAGTCTTGAAATCTTCGTGAGCTTCTATTATCACGTCCCGGGCGCGGCGCATGGCGGCGTCCGTCTGGCGGCGAATCTCCATGAGCCAGTCTTCGTTGACCTGGGGCGCAATGGTTATGGGGTTGTCCGGGTGAAGCTGGAACTTGCCCCGGTCGTAGGGGGGCAGGAAGCGGTCCACCAGGCTTTTGTCAGGAATCTTGACTATCTGCTGGGAGTGGGTGAGGAATGCGCCGTCGGTGCTGATGGCGATGGGAAGGAAGACGCGTGGGTCTTCCGCCACCCGCCAAGCCAGAAAGGCGGTGTCAATGCAGTCCTGGGCCGTGGCGGCCCAGTTGAGCATCCAACCCAGGTCTCGAACGGCAAGGGCATCGTTATGTTCACAACCGAAAGCCCCCGGATCGTCCAGCGCCCTGTTGCCGACCATGGCTACCATGGGCAGCCGGAGGCCGCAGGTGACGGCCAGGGCCTCAAAGGCGTAAAACCAGCCCACGCCGCTGGAACCGGTGAAAACCCGCGCTCCCACAGCAGAGGCATGCTTCACTATCTCGAACTGGGAGTGCTCGCTTTCCGCCACGATGTACTCGCAGGT
>CAYNJI010000121.1:1263-3991 GCA_964397605.1 uncultured Dehalococcoidia bacterium
ACCGTCGGCGATGAGTTTCGAGACGTACTGCATCACCGTGTCGTAGGGACGAATGGGGTAGGCGGTGATGACATCCACATCGGCCAGGGCGCAGGCGCGGGCGATGGCTTCGCTGCCGCTAATTAGCTCCTCGGTCTCAAGGGTCTGGATTCTTGTCTCAGTCGTCATTGCCCACCTCCGCCATGGCGTTCTCCTCCTGGTACTGCCCCACGTGGTGGAACCCGTGGGAGCGGCGCTCGCTCTTGCCCAAGGACATCTTCTTCTCCAGCCACTCCATGTAGTCGTCCCGATCCTTCTGCCAGTGTTCGTACTGGCTGTCGTTATCGCCGAAGGCTTCCTCGTTGACCATGGTAATGCAGTCGGGCACGGGGCAAACGTCTTCGCATACGCCGCAGCCGCAGCAGGATTCCATGTTGGCGTCGTACAGACCGTCGGGGGTCACGTCGCAGCAGGAGTCGGGGCATTGGAGCCAGCAGACAGTACACTTGGTGCAGGTCTCGAAGTTGACCACCGGCCGCATGGTTCGGGTGGAGAACTTCTTGAACACCGCGCTGCGAACGGGCTCGAAGCCGCCTTCGCCGCCGCGGAAGCCGCCGCCCTGGGCGATTGCGGGGATGACCAACGCTTCTTCCATCTCCTGCCAGCCCGGCATCACAAAGCTGTAAGGTACCTGTTCATTGCCTTCGCCCGGCTCAACGGGTGTAACGTGCACCCGCTCGTGAGAGCGTTGGGAGGAGACCACCTTGGCCTCGGTTCCCCACTGTTGAAGAATGGCTTTCTGGTAGGACTCCAGGCTCACCATGTCCGGGCATACCCGGGCCAGCGCACCTAGAACGCGCACGTCCGTATGGTCGTCCTTGTAGACCCATAGGCCGGAGAAGCTCTTTGACCCCTTGATCATAGCCAGGTCGTAGGGCTGATCCTTGACGTGGATGTCCTCCTTCAACTGCTCCGGGTCCTGGTAGGAGGTGACGAGAACTGTGCCGCCGGACTTGGTCAGGGCGTTAATCGGCTGCAGGCCGTACCAAGCCCATGATTCGACGCCCTTGCACAGGGTATCGTCGACGACGATAGAAACGTCCACCTCTGTTGGCTCGTATTGGGCCAGGTATTCTTCCAGTTCTATAGCGTCGTCGGCCACCAGCGCAAAATACTTTGCGGGTATGCCGTTACGCTCCGGCGAGTCCCCGTAGCGTCCAAAGGCAGTGCCAATCTTGCCCTCAAGGCGGCAGGCGAGAACGATGGAGCGGCATATATTGCGGGACAAGCTTTTCTGGAAGATACCCCTATAGACAACCTCTACGGCGTATGTAGTCAACAATCACCTCCTGGGCGGGCGCATTGAGCGCACGTTCACCCACTATTCTATAGCGGAATCAGCGTTGATGATAGTGGAAAGGCGGGTAGGATTGCAAAGGTTGGCGTTGTCCTTGTAATTGGAACACCCGTTGTGTATGTTTGTTTCAAGGCAATTGGATTTTGCGGAGAGGCTTGAGATTATCGTCGGATGAGCGGTGAACTCACCAACTTGATTGCAATTCTTGGAGTTGGATTGGCGCTGGCCACGTTCATGTTCGCTATGTTCTGGATGCTTGACCGGCGCATTGATGAAACGAACCGGCGGTTTGATGATGTTAACCGACGCTTTGACGATGTCAACCGGCACTTTGATGATGTCAACCGGAATGTTGCACGGTTAGCGGAAGACGTGGCCGAGCTCAAGGGGTCTCTCACCATCATACGTGACGCCATTAGGCTCCGCGTGGCTGAGCCGACCGAGTAGTCACTCCGCATCCATTTCCTGGCTCGGTTCTTGCGCGTCAGCCTCCGACGCGTTCTCGTCCTCCTCCAACTCATCGGTGAGGGTTGATTCAAACTTGGGGGATTTGGTGCGGTGGGCGGCGGAGATTATCGCAGTGCTGGCCAGCGGATAGGTGAGAAGCACGAACACCAGCGTCAGAGCGGCGAGAACGCTGAGGGTCACCGACCGGCCAGCAAAGTGGATGATCACTCCCAGAAGCAACAATGCGATGCCGCCTGTGGAGCCCAGGCTGGTGGCATGCAGCCGGGTATACACATCGGGGAAACGGAGGAGGCCCAGAACGCCCAGAAGGGTCCAGGCCGCCCCGGCCGCCATGAGAAGTGCAGCAATACCGTCGGCTCCGGACATTTCAGCGCCATCCCGCCATGCGCGCGGGCCGGCAGGTTGCCCTCCCACCTGCGTAACCCAAATAGAATTGCCGGTCGTTCATGCTAAAAGGGCCTTCCGTTGATCAGATATTTGGCAACGGCAATGGAGGAGACCACCCCAATCAGGGCGAGAACGACTACCGCCGGAAAGAGCTCCGGCGCGTACTTGACGGTGAAGACAGCGATGAGTCCCAGGGCCAGCAGCATGGTAGTCTCGACGGCCAGCAGCCTGTCGGCCGCGGTGGGCCCCTCCACCAGCCGGTAGAGTGTCACAGGCAGGCCCAGAGCCAGCAGGACCATGGCAACGTTCAGGGCGATTTCCACCAATGCAGACCCTTTCCGAAGTGTGTTTCCAGATGACTTAGCAGCTCGTGGCGGGCAGCTTCTACGTCGTCGGCATCCAGCACGTGGACATACAGGTACTGCCTATCGGGGGAGAAATCGACGGTGATGGTGCCAGGCGTCAGGGTGATGGAATTGGCCACGATGGTATGCTCCAGGTCGCCCATATCACCGGCATAAACCTTCAGTATGGCGG
>CAYNJI010000122.1:0-463 GCA_964397605.1 uncultured Dehalococcoidia bacterium
CCCTTATGCAGCATATAGCCTCTGGTCCCGTCGATTAGGAAAGCACGCACGTCCTGGGGCTTTGGTATGGCGTTAGGGTCTTGCTGGGGGGTGGGAGCGGCCACAGCCACCACAGCGGGAGAGCCTGTTATGGGTATGAAGGCCTGGGTTACGTGAAAATGCTGCTCCAGACCGGTAAGCCTGAGTCCTTTGTAGGGGAGCAAGGCAGTACCAATCCGCACCTTTCCACACTGGAAGCCTACATGAGAGGAGGTTGGGGGACTTACGGGCATCGCCTCTACGTCCAGAAGCTCCCCAAAGGGGCTAAAAGCCTCTTTGGTCAGGGGCTCGGCCTTTATGAAATGAATAGTTGCCATTGTTTGCTCCTTTGTTTGGCGCTAGAAATTTGTTTCTCCAGTGGGCTAATCCAGACTGACCCGACGGCCAGCGTTGGAGGAGCGCTCTATGGCGGTCAGTAACCGGT
>CAYNJI010000122.1:473-2617 GCA_964397605.1 uncultured Dehalococcoidia bacterium
GGAGCTTTTTCGGTGTCTTTGGCTCCCATTAGCTCAATTGTAGAGGACAGTTGAGGCAGACTGCGGGCCGAGGCAACAAGGGTTCCCTCCGTGCCATAGACCTCCAGGGACCATCCAGTCCCGTGCCAGATAGCTCTCGCCACGTGAGCCGAGACAACTGCGCCGTTGGTGAGGGTGCCGGTCACAAGAACATGGTCAGGAGCGGTGACTTCCAACTCTTCATTGGTTCCTTCAATGGTCCTTCTCGTCAACTGGGTGGTTACCTGTCCCGAAAGCTGGGCGAATTTCGCCACACAATGGGAAATGACGTCAAGGGTGTGTCCCCCAGGGATAGAGAGAACGTGGGCCCCCTTTTCACCATCCACTTCCCAAGCGAGGCGGGGATGGACATAGGTGCTGCTGGATACGCAAGCTTCCATTCTTACGCTCAACATCTCGCCCACGTACCCTTCCTCTATTAGCTCTCTTAGCCGAAGAAGCACGGGGTTGTTGCGGAGCTGCAAGCCCACCATGTGGGAGATTCCCTTCTGCCGGGCCCTGGAAGCCATCTCCTCCGCTTGGGCCAAAGTCACTCCCAGAGGCCATTCACAATACACATGTTTCCCCGCTTCGATAGCATCCAAGACCATCTGGTGATGCAGGGGCACGCGAACACATACCGATACCGCCTCTACGTCGGGGTGGGCAATCATGTCCTGGTAGTTGCGAAAGGCCATAGGGACATTGAAGTGTTTTGCAGCTTCCTCGGCCGTCTCCTTTCGACTAGTGCAAACAGCAACAACCTGGTACTCGGGAAGCTTGAGGAGAGCAGGAAGATGCACCCCACCACCCCATCCCATATGTATGTTGGCGCCTATAACGGCTATGTTTATCTTCTTGGCGTCCATGACTTTCCTCCCGGCCCAGATGGGCGTTGCGGTCAAGTTGATTATAGGTGAAATAAGGGGGCACTAACCAGCTTGGGCGTAGGGTTGATGAGATTGGGAAAAGTCTGACGGATCGTGTCTATCTTGACTGTATGTCGCTTCCAAGATTAGAATCGCCTCAGATTTCCGGGCAGAAATGGGAGTAGAAATGAACTTACTCGTAAGAAACGTGCGACTGATAGACGGAACCGGCGCGGACCCTGTGCCTACGGTTAATGTGGCAGTAGAGAATGGCCGAATCATCTGGATAGGGGAGGGTGCCACCTCGCCGTTGAACCATCCTCATTTTGAGGACATTAACGGGGAAGATTTGACGATGGTTCCCGGCACCTTCGATTGTCATGAGCATTTTGCAGGGGACGGTGGCCAACACGGGGTTGCGGCAATGAACAGCGACCCTCCGGAGCTGCTGCTTGTCAAGGCAGCGGGAAACGCCCATCGGGCCATCATGACCGGGCAGACATCAGCGCGGGACGTGGGATCTCCCAGAGGCATCAGCATCACATTGGCCCGGGCGGTGGCCGCAGGCTCACTTCCTGGCCCACGTATTACAGCCTCAGGAGAGTGGCTCCAGTACCCAACAACCTGGGGGCAGTCCAAGATTGAGACGGTCAATTCGCCGGAGGACATGCGCAGAGCCATACTGGCCAGAATTGCCCAGGGCGCTGGGGTAATCAAGATAGGAGCAACCGGCGCTAGCACGGACGGCAGCGGTGACGGGACCATGGGAGCGGAGGTAGCCCGGATGGTAATGGACTTCGTCCACGGCAAGGGGCTGAAAGTTGCCGCTCACTGCACCGGCTTCATGGGCACGAGGGAAGTTGTGGAGGCGGGCATCGACTCCGTGGAACATGGTACACACATCGACGAGGAGACGGCGCAACTGATGGCGGAGAAGGGCACGATACTGGTGCCTACACTGTCTTGGAGGGACTTTCTATTCCGAGCATCCAAGAGGTGGGGCATGGCCAAGGAGAAGATCGACGCGTCCGAGGCTGTCCGGGAGTGGCACAAAGCCAGCTACCAGCGGTGCATCGCCGCCGGGGTCAAGATTGCCGCCGGCACCGACGCCGGGGGAGGCGACCCCATGCGCCATGGCAACATCGTCCGTGAGCTGGAAGTCATGGTCGATTGGGGCCTAAGTCCGATGGAAGCCCTGAAGGCCGCCACCTCTACGGCGGCAGAACTTGTGGGAACCTCAAATGACGTCGGCACCAT
>CAYNJI010000122.1:2627-3975 GCA_964397605.1 uncultured Dehalococcoidia bacterium
CTGGCGGACTTCGCCCTCATCGACGGCGATCCCCTGTCCAACATCGGAGAGATGAGAAACTTGTGGGCCGTCTATCAGGGCGGCAGACAGGTACGCTAGGGCTTCCGACTGTCTGCTACTCGCTGGCGGCTGCCAGGGCCTTGGTTTGGTCGACGATATCCAGCCCCACCAGCTCGCTCCAGGCCGCCAGGAGCCGCCTTACCATCGGTCCCGGCATCTCATCGCCAATGGGACGCCAGTCTATCCTGGAGATGGGCAGCATGGAATGACTTGTACCAGTCATAAAAGCCTCGTCGGCGGTATATGCGTCAAAGGGCTGAATATCTTCCTCGATACAGGGAATATCCAGGTCTTTGGCCAACATCATCACCGTATCTCGGGAGAGGCCTTGGAGGATGCTTGTGTCCGTGGGAGTACGTATAACGCCGTCCGTAACTATAAAGAAATTGGAACCCGTTCCTTCAGAGATGTTCCCATAGTGGTCTAGCAAAAGAGGCCAAGCCTCCGGATCAGCTTCCACCACTTCCAACTGAGCCATGGTGAGGTTCAAACGGCTGCGGTGTTTGGCCTTGTTGTCGATTGTGTCGGGGTGATAGTTCCGGGTTTTCGGAATTATGGCGTGGATGCCAACCTCGTGTAAATGGGCGTAACGCCTGAAGGGCGGGGGATACACGTTTATGAATACGGTGGGCGGCACGTCATCAATAACAGAGGTGGTGCGACCTGTAGTGTTGCCCAGGGCCACGCCTCTAGTTATGGTCTGGGCAACAGACCAGTCGGAGTTGCCCCGTAGGTGCTCATTGCGCCTCATAACCTCATGGGTAATTTCAGCTATCTCCTTCTTGGTCATGCGGGGGTTAATCCGCACATATTTTAAGGACCTATAAAGGCGGTCTAGGTGAGCGTTTAACCTAAAAATCCTCCCGTTGAAGGTGCGCTCCACGTCATAGACCGAGTCGCCACCAAAACCTCGGTCGCTGATGGAGACCATACATTGGCTGGTAGGCATAAATTCGCCGTTTAGATATGCAATCAATTCCTGGGCCATATCACCACCTCCTCTTTTCTCTATAGTGGATTATACTGAACTGGACTCATTAGTAAAAGCTTCGGCCGCAAGAGTGCCTGTACTCGGGTCAGGACACCAGGTCCTAAACATGATGCAAGCGGGCCTCGTTTGTTTATTTGACTAGACCGCCGCCGTCGTTCACGGTTATTGCATCCGTGACCAACCTGTACGGCTAGCAGGCAACGATAAGCAGCGTCGCAAGGTAGACCCCGTTCATTTAGAAAGGAATGAGGCAGAGCTAAGGGGGAGCGCCAATGCTCTCTCGGTGGGCGGCGGTCC
>CAYNJI010000123.1:0-1826 GCA_964397605.1 uncultured Dehalococcoidia bacterium
GACTTTCCTCTCCGCCGAAGCGCAGCGGCCGCCCAGCCCTCCAACTCTTCCACCGACAATGTATCACGTCTCGCCGCCCAATCGCCAGCGACACGAGAGAACTTCGCTGCTTGAACGCAGTCGTCCATTGAGAAGTCTTACCCAGTCGGGTGAGAAAGAGGGAAACGCAAGGAATTAAGAAGGTAAGAGGCATCGGCAAGAAGCCACGCGCGTCAAACCTTGGTTGAGAAAAATTATCCGGAGTAGAGGATGCTGCCGCAGCTGCCGCACTGCACCGGCTCGGACCCGGAGCGGGCCCGCTGGACCGAGTGAGTGGGCAGCGTAACCCCGCAGGCCCGGCACAACCCTCGCTCAACAAGCACCACCGCCCGCCCCGCCCGCGAGCGCTTCACTCGCTCATACACCTCCAGGGCCCGGTCGTCCAGCCCTTTGGCGATCTGTCGACGATGCTGTTCCAGACCACCGATGCGTGCGCTCAGCCTGCTCCTCTCCAACTCCATCCCGTGCTGGTTCTCGGACCAGGCTTCCTCCTCCCGCAGCAGCGCCTCCTCTCCCTGGGACACCCGCTGCTCCGTCTCCTCCAAGCTCATCAAGTTCTCCAGGACCTCCTCGTCAATCTCCTGCAAGTTCTTCTTCACGTTGACCAATTCCTTGCTCAGGTCCTGAAGCTCCCTCGGGCTCCCCACCGCGCCGCCGTAGAGCTTGGCCTCCACGGATGCGATCTTGTCCCTCGCCGATTTGGAGGTCAGATCCAGGCTGCGCTGCTGCCTGTCCAGGTCGCGTATTCGGCCTCGTAGCTCCTCCAGGGCCTCCTCTCGGATCTTCAACTCATCCCGGTTTCCCAGACTTTCCTCTATAACCGCGACCCGTCCATGGGCCTCGTGCAATTGAAGGTCAAGATTCTGCAAGTCGAACAATATCCTGGATACGGCCATATTCCCCCACTCCCCCAGTGTAGTCGGATTGTAGATATCGCTGAAACTGGTGTCAACGCCGTCTTTGCCGTTCAACCCACCCCCACCACGTGGGCAGCAGTGCGGTGAAAGTGTTACAATTCCAGCGTATCGCAAGGGGGGATTCCGTTGCTTCGCATATACAACACCCTCAACAAGCGGGTGGAAACCATATCCACCGTCGAGCCGGGCGTAGCCCGCATCTACACTTGCGGCCCCACCGTTTACCGCTACGCCCACGTGGGCAACCTGCGCTCCTACCTTATGGCCGACTGGATAAGACGCGCCCTTGCCGAACGGGGCACTAAGGTCATCCACGTCAAAAACATCACCGACGTGGGCCACATGCGGCAGGAGCAGTTGGAGAGGGGCGGCGACAAGGTGATTCTCGCCGCCCTTGCCGAGGGAAAGACTCCCCGGCAGATTGCCGACTTCTACACCGAAGCCTTCCACGCCGACGAAGCCAAGATGAACATCCTTCCCGCCGACGAATTTCCCCGCGCCACGGACCACGTGCCGGAGATGCTGGACGTCATACGGCGGCTGGTCGAGAACGGCTACGCCTACGAAGCTCAGGGCAACGTCTACTTCAACGTCTCCAGCTACGAACCCTACGGACAACTCTCCGGCAATCTGGGCCACGATCTCATGGAAGGCGTTCGCGTGGAGGCAGACCCCCTGAAGCGCGACCCGAGGGACTTCACCCTCTGGAAGGCCGCCGAGCCGGGACGGGACATGAAGTGGGACTCGCCCTGGGGCGAAGGCTTTCCAGGCTGGCACATCGAATGCTCAGCCATGTCCACCCGCTACCTGGGCAGAGAGCAGGACGTGCACACCGGCGGCGTGGACAACATCTTCCCCCATCACGAGGGC
>CAYNJI010000123.1:1836-3950 GCA_964397605.1 uncultured Dehalococcoidia bacterium
TGCCGACCTGGAACGCCGGGGCTTCGAACCCCTGGCCTTCCGCTACCTCTGCCTGACCGTCAAGTATAGACGGCGGCTGAATTTCACCTTCTCCGCGCTAAAGGCCGCCCAGCGGGGCCTCATCCGCCTCCGGGACAGGGTCTGGACCTGGCAGCGCGCCGACTCCCAAGCCAACGGTTCGACCGGCTCCGAGGGCCAACGCTGGCTGCGCGAATTCTGGGACGCCGTGGAGGACGACCTCAACATGCCCCGCGCCCTATCCGTGGCCTGGGGCATGGCCCAGTCTGACCTGCCCCACCGGCGCAAGCTGGAACTGCTCCTGGAGATGGACCGGATTCTGGGCCTCGATCTCGCCCAGGTCCCCCACTCTTACACCCTTCCCCAGGAGACCCTGAACACCATCATGGACAGGGAGAGCTATCGCACCCGCCTCAGCTACGAGCGTTCCGACCGAATTCGCGCCCACCTCGGCGAGCAGGGCTACCAGGTACGGGACACCCGTCAGGGCCCCTTGGCACGCCCAAAGACCTCCTTCGAGCTGGTGGAAGAACGTTGGCCCTCGGTTTCATCCCCCAGGGAGACGCCTTCCTACGTGAATTCCCCCTCCACCAGGGATTTCTCCGTAGTCATCTCCGCCAGCGACTATCTGGAGGACGTGAAACGCTGCGTCAACAGCCTTCTGCGTTGGAGCGACAATGTCGACGCCGAGGTCATAGTTGTGGACAACGGCTCCACCGACGGCACGGCCGAATGGCTGGAAGAAGCCCAGCATCGCCACGAACTCATGAGGGTCCTCCACTGCGACCACCAGCTGGGAGAGGCCCAGGCCAAGAACATCGGCTTGGCTCTGAGCCGGGGCCGCGTCGTGGTAATGATGGACACCTCCGTAGAAGCGGTGGGCGATTTTCTTCCTCAGATTGGCCGGAGCCTGCAGGATGCACGCGTGGGCGTCACGGGGCCGTGGGGAATCATCTCCGAGAATCTGCACCACTTCCACGAAGAGGTAATCAAAGGCGACGCCGACGCCATGCAGGGCTACTGCTTCGCCTTCCGGCGGGAGCTGCTGCGGGAGGTGGGCCTCCTCCGGGAGTGCTTCCGCTTCTACCGCAACCTGGACCTGGACTTCAGCTTCCAGTTCCGCAACCTGGGATACCGGATTCTGGCCAACGGAGACCTGCCCCTCCTGCGCCATGAGCATCGCCAGTGGGCCAGCCTGGGCGAAGAGGAGCGGGACCAGCTGAGCCTCAGGAACTTCCGCCACTTCTTCAAGAGGTGGGGCAACCGTAAGGACTTGCTGGTCTCCAACTCTGGGAAGCAGCCGCTTACGGACTGATGCCAACGCGTGATGAACGAAAGCCGAAATAGAGCAGAGTGGGACAAGGAGCTTGTCCGGGCCCTGCGTAAACATCTGTCCCTGACCCAGGACCAGATGGCCAGGGAGTTGGGCACCCGCCAGCAAACCATCAGCGAGTGGGAACGTGGCCTCTACAGGCCGCGGGGTGCCTCCAAAACAGTCCTGAGCATAGTCGCGGAGCGGGCTGGTTTCCGATATAACGCATCCCCGAAGAACGCCCAGGACACCAACGAAGACGGCGAGGCCAGATAACTCCGTAACACCATTTCCTGTAGGGGCGTCCCTCGTGGGCGCCCTTCCCAGCCGCTTCCCACCATTTCCCTCGCCTCCGCCCCCAATTGGTAGTTCCCGAAATCCGGCCAGATGATCTCTTTATAGCTATACACGTTTGCGTGTATAATGTCCTCCATGATCCCTCCAACACCCACCTCCAAGTCGAGACGAAAAAAGATCCTTGGGCGAAAAATCCCGGAGTCCCTGCTCGCCCGCCTCTGGAAGGAACGAGCAGCCCGCCAGAAAAATTTCAAGACCACCGAAGGCCGCCACGTCAGAATCCTCTACCCCGGCAGGAGAGGGACCGAGGCGGGGCCCGACTTCCGGGACGCCCTCATCTACAGGGAAGGGACGGGGTTGGTACGAGGAGACGTGGAGCTCCACCTCACTCCCCAGGACTGGGCACGGCACGGCCACGCCTCCGACCACCGTTACAACGGCGTAGTCCTCCACGGCGTCCTGGATACCCCCACCTCCCCACACCCCC
>CAYNJI010000124.1:0-3936 GCA_964397605.1 uncultured Dehalococcoidia bacterium
TATAGGGCTTGTCATACAGGTACTCGTAGTCGGCCTTGGCGGCGATGGAGGCGTCTATCTCCTTCTGCCGGGCGATGCGCTGTTCCCACCATTTCTTATAGAGGGATTGGGCCTTCTCCGGCCAGGACTCTTCTCCCTCCCGGGGAATCTCCCATTCCTCCCAAGAGGTTTTCAGGACCTGGTTAAGCTCCTTGCGCAGCGGCTCCAGCTTTTCCTGGAAGTCCTCGTAGATGACATCAATCTCGGCGTTGTTGGCGATGGCGCGCAGGGTGATGTGGGGCGCCCGCTCATAGACAAACCCCTGCCGGATGTTGCCGTAGGTGGGCATTTCCGAGGGGGCGCGGCGGCTGATTTCCGCTTCCTTCACTTGCCCTTCCCGGCTGTCGGCCAGCAGGTAGTAGGGGTAGCGGGCACCCATAATGGGGGCGCGAGCCGGGGCTAGGGCAACTCGCGAGGTGTCGATGGTGATCCAGCGCCGCCCCCACTGCTCGGCCACGTAGGCGGTAGTGCCCGCTCCGCATGTGGGGTCCAGCACCAGGTCACCGGGGTCGGTAGTCATCAGGATGCATCGCCTCAGCACGTTGACGTCAGTTTGTACCACGTAAATTCGAGGGTCGGTATTGCTGAACCCGGCACTCCCAACATCATTCCATAAAACGCCAACCTCCGAATATCCTCCGTCCTCTCCGTAACGCTTGAAATTCAACTGAGAACCCAACGCTATCACCCGAGACGCTTTTGACAACCTGTCCATTCCTCTAGGGTTTGAGGTTTTCCAATGTCGGTGAGCTCCAATGTCATAGTCGCGTCCTTCAAAGTTATAAACCCGTTCCTCGGGCCTCCCCGGATCCTGAGACCCCAGGAAGCTAATTTGAAGAAGTTTTTCTTCAGGATCGAGGTTCGATGGGTTTTCCCTCTCTTTAGTCGTTAGGTTTCTTGGCCGCGAAAATGGATCGGACACTGCATACTTGTAACTGCTCAGTTCTCGAAAGTCCTTTGGAATTCTCACCGGCCTATACTTCACGGTAGTGCGATTCTTGGCATACCACAGCAAATAGTCCAAGTCCGATGAAATGAAAGTATCCGAACCACCAGATGTCTTTTGGAAAGGGATGAGCGCGCAAAAGTTATCTTCGCCGAAGACTTCGTCCATTACTGTCCTGATGCGGTGAACGTTCTTATCGCCGATCTGCAGAAAAACGGAGCCGGAGTCGGTCAGCAGGTCGCGGGCCACAGTGAGGCGGTCGCGCAGGTAGGTCAGGTAGGAGTGTATTCCGTCGCGCCAGGTGTCGCGGAAGGCCTTCACCTGCTCCGGCTCGCGGGTGATGCGCACATCATTGTTGTTGTCTGTTCCTTTACTAGTGGTGGACCACTGGAAGTTGGAGTTGAACCGGATGCCGTAGGGCGGGTCGATGTAGATGCACTGCACCTTGCCCTGCAGCCCCTCCCGCTCGGAGAGGGAGGCCATCACCTGCAGGCTGTCGCCCAGGATCATGCGGTTCTGCCAGTAGCCCTCGTGCTGGTAGAACTCGGTGCGGTCGGCGCCCTCGGGCAGCCCGTTGAAGTCGGCGAACATGTCTATTTGGCGCTCGTCCGCTTCCCGGCTCTCCCTATCCCGGTTTTCTTTGGACTGGCGCAGCAGGTCGGCGATGAGGGCCTTGGGATGCACCTTCTCCTGGATGTACAGGGGCGGTACGTTGACCACCAGGTCGTCCAGGTCCTGCTCGTCCTTGCCCCGCCAGACCAGTTGGGGGTCCAGGTCGCGGTTGCGCCGCTGGTAGGCCACGCGGATGGGAGTCTCCTGCTCCTCCTGCACCAGCGACTGGTACTCCGCCGTGGGGATGTTGGTGCGGGTGTCCTCCTCATGTCGCAAAGTTTCCACGGACTTGCCGGTGGCGGTTCGCGTCCTTCTGGCTCTGGGCATAGTTACTTTCCTCCAATCAGGGCAATTAAGGGCGTTCCGGGAATGCGGCGCCCAGTTCTTCGGCAATCCGGTTGAGCCGGCGGTCTCTGGTCCAGAGGGCAGTGCCGGCGTCGGCTATGACTGATGTGAGCAGGTGAGCGTCGATAAATCCGATGCCGCGCCCCATAAGCCGGTTCGTTTCAATTTCTTCGAGGACTCTTTCATGAGCCAATTCGGGAATTATGGGAAGCGCCCCGAAGTAGGACAGGAACTCTCTTCTCCGACGAATCATGCCACAGGCAAGTTCGCCGATGACCATTGGATGGGTCAACACTTGGCTGGTTCTCAGTTGGTCCTGAAGCTCAGACACCGGGGAACGCAGATGTTCCACCCAAACGGAAGTATCCACAAGAATCAATTTGGCGGCTCACTTCTACGTCGCGGGATGTCCTCAATTTGCGGCTCGCTGCCACCGGCATTGGCCAGCCAACCGGCAGCTTCAGACTCATTTGGCGGGGCGACAGCCAGCAGGTCTCTGGAGTTAAGCACCCCGTAACTTTGGAGTCCGCTATTCTGTTGCTGCTCCATCAGTCGAGTCATCAGAGCGTCGAACCCGGATTGGATGTCGTAAACATCGGTGAACTCGGCGAAGGCCCAGCGTCCGTACTGGCCCAGGGCGTTGACCCCCGGCAGCCAGTAAGCCTCCATCGTGCTCTTCTTCTCCTTGGCGTCCTCGCCCCGATAACCCTTGATTTCCACGATGAGATTCAGCGGCTCGTCGTGCCCGTCGTCCACCTGCACGATGAAGTCGGGGATGTAGGTTCGGGGCGTTGAGCCATAGAGGTAGGGGACTTCCAGGCCCAGGTTGTGGTTCTTCACGTAGGCTTTCACCAAAGAGTGGGACTCTACTGCCCGGCAAAACTCCGCTTCCCAATCGCTATCCAGCACGGCGAGGTTGATATGGCACTTCCGGGAATCGGTGGCCCAAAGGCCGGTCTTCGAAGTGGTGAAGTTGACGAGCCGGGACGAGCCGGTAGGATTGTAGGAGTCCAGCAGCGCCTTGATGGACCGCTCGCCTTGCTTGCTGGTGATGGCGGCGGTGATTCGGTTGCAGGCCATGTCCGCCAATGACTGGTACATTAGCTGCGCCGGATAGGTCCCGCCCCGGCAGACCAGGCAGGTGTCGAGCCATCGTTTGACCACGTTCTTCAGCTTGCCAAACAGGTGCATCTTGATGTCCTGGTTGGGGTCCCGCCACTTGGTTTCCAGCAACCGCTTGGTCAGGTGCAGCACCAGGCTGGAAGTGCGAAGGTCGCCGGTGTGGACCAGGTTCAGGTCAACTCCTTCCCCGATAATCCCCTCGTTCCTGGTCTGCGTCGGTCCGACCAGGTCCGGCGTCAAATCCAACTTGGAATCTTCGGTGAAGTTGGCAACCAGGTCTTCCTTGGGTGGGTCTTCCCGGTAGCCGGAAACCCGGGGGAAGGTTATCTCCAGGTGGTCCCGCTCGGGACGCATGGCCCTCACGTGCACCGTTTGACGCGGCTTGCCCGGCCCGACCACCATGGGCCTGGCAGTGAAATCGAAGGGTATGCCCAGCACATCGGCGTATTCGACATTAAACAAGCCATCCTCGTTCAGGTCGTAGGACTGGCGGCGCAATGCCCGCCCGACCACCTGCTCGCACAGCAGTTGGGTGCCGAAAGCCCGAACCCCCAGGACGTGGGTGACGGTGCTGGCGTCCCAGCCCTCGGTGAGCATGGACACCGACACCACGCAGCGAATGGCCCCGCCCAGCCGTCCCTCTTTGCCAACGGTGTTCATCACTTCCCTGAGGAGTTCCTGCTCTGTGATGTTGTCCGCCGCCTCCCGGTTGCCGGAACGTTCCTCCCGCTCCCAGCGGAACCGCTCAATTTGTTCTGCTGCGGCACGACGGAAGTCATCGCTGAGCTTGTCCCCGGACTCCAGTTGTTGGCTGTCGATCAGCAAAGTACGGGGAATTGGGTAACGGTTATCGTATTCGTCGAAGTTGCGGA
>CAYNJI010000125.1:0-3913 GCA_964397605.1 uncultured Dehalococcoidia bacterium
CCCTTTCCCGTCATGACCAACCTCTTCAGGTCACCCCTGTGGTAGATGACACTTTGAATCTCCCCGTATTTACGGCCCAGGTTGATTGAAGAATGGGTAGCTGGTACCTGGTGCGTCACGGCGAGACACAGTGGAATCTGCAGGGGCGGATACAAGGGCATACTGACGTATCCCTTGCCGAGCTTGGCCGCCGAAATGTTCGGGCGCAGGCGAAGCGTTTGGCTGGGTTGACATTCGCAGCCGTTTACGCAAGCGACCTCTCCCGCACCGTTGAGACAGCGCAGATTCTTGTCAACGACGCCGACGTCTCTGTCCAAACCGATCCGAACCTTCGAGAGTTTTCCTACGGCCAGTGGGAAGGCCTCACCCTCGAGGAGGTTCAGGCGCGAGACCCGGAGGACTTTGCCCTACGCTTTCGCCAGAGGGATGTTGAGTTTGCCGCTCCCGGGGGTGAGAGCGCGATTCAGCTACTCCAGCGAATACGTCGTTTCTACGTTAAGGCCGCCAGTGTCCACGGTCCGGAAGAAAACCTTCTCGTGGTGGCCCATGGCGGGTCCATCCGAGCCCTGACCCTCTGCCTCCTTGGCCTTTCTGACGAACATTTCTGGCGTTTTCAGGTGGACTGCGCCAGCCTCTCCGTAATCAGAAATTATTTGGGCGGGCGGGTACTGGAACGCTGGAATATCACCGCCCCCTTGTGCGCTGATTCAACGAATTGCGGACCATGAGTAAGAGTCTGACCCTTGTCCTCGGCGGCATCAGGTCGGGCAAGAGCAGTTTTGCCCAGCGGCTGGCGTCCCATGGCGACCGCGTACTTTTCCTGGCCACGGCCCAAGCCGGAGACGTGGAGATGGTGGCGCGAATTCAGGCCCATAGAGAAAGCCGTCCTTCTGATTGGGACACTTTGGAGGAGCCTCTGAAGTTGGTCGCCTCCCTGTCTCCGGTGCTGCATAACTACGACATCGTAATCTTGGAATGCCTCACCCTTTGGGTAAGCAACCTAATGCTCAACGTACCAACCTCAGGGGCTGTCAAAGTTGATATTCCCTCAGACGTTCGAGAGCTTCTGCGCCTGTACAGCAACGGTCGCGCATCCTGGATAATTGTCAGTAACGAGGTGGGATTGGGCGTTATACCCTCCACGAGGCTGGGGCGCCACTACGCCGACGAGCTTGGCCGAGTGAATCAACTAATAGCCGCTGCCGCAGATTTCGTCTACTTTATGGCCGCCGGCTTGCCGCTGAAACTCAAGGGGGAGGGAAATAATGATTTCAACGTTGTCGGCTAGAGACCGGGAGCTTAGACCCGGTTAAGTATGGCAAGTTGACGAGCAATCAACGCTGCGAGTCTACTCAAAACGGCTTTGCCAATCTCAAACCCCTTGCTTGCCCCGTCCCCACATTGGGTGGCGGAAGGATGGATTGGCGTCCTTGTGCCATGATCGCTGGGTCGGAAGCGCCTCGGCAGGAACTTTCTCCTCAGCGGCCTCTTTGAGTGATGCCTGCCTGCGCACCGGCCAACTTGCCGATAGACCGTTCAAGTGGTCTGCTAGGTCAATTAAAGCGGCCAGGTTATGAACAGGCAGCAGATCGTCAATGTAAGGATCCGCGGCCTTCATTCCCTGGGTTAACGCCGCATATCCTTCCCGTCCCGCCAGGGGATTTAGCCAAATCAGTCGTCGGCAGCTGCGCTGGAGGCGGTGCATTTCTGCGCTGAGGACTTCGGGTTCGCCGCGGTCCCAGCCATCGGATACGATCAGCACTATGGCCCCCCTACTCAGGGTCCTCCGCGCCCATTTGAAGTTGAACTCCTTCAGGGCCGTCCCAATACGGGTTCCGCCGGACCAGTCCGGGACTGCCTTGGCAACGCCATCCACTGCCTGATCTATGTCCCGCTGCCCCAGCTGCTTGGAGATGCGCGTGAGCCGCGTGGCGAATAGGAAGGCCTCCACTTTGCTCTCTAAACCTGCGTAAAGGCTGTGGATGAAGTGAAGAAGCATCCGAGTGTAGCTCTCCATGGAGCCGCTCACGTCGCAGATGACCACAAGCCTGCGGGGCTTCTCTTTTCGGCGGCGACTCTTCAATTGCAGTATCTCGCCTCCGAACTTGATGTTATGCTGCAAGGTTCTCCGCACGTCCAACTCCGGTCCTCTTCCGCGCTCCTTACGTCGTGTACGTCTAACTCCGGGGTTCCAGTGAAGCGCAGCCAGCATCTGTCTGGCATGGCGGGCCTCTTGAGGTGTGAAGTCGGCGAAGTCCTTAGCCCGGAGGACTTCTCTAGCGCTGAAGGTTCTTGATAGGTCAATCCGGTCGGGCGCTGCACCTTCGCTAGCTTCATCCCCGGCGTACCCGCCGGGCGGAGGAGGCCCCGCTTCTACACGTCGATACCTACGCTGCTCACCCATGGACCGCAGGTCAAGGGAAGACATGCGGTTCTTTCTCTGACGCCAGAACACGGCAAAAGCCTCATCGAACACGGGCAGATCCTCCCTGCGGTGCACCATGAGAGTCCGTAACGCTGACCGCACGTCCATACGGCGATATACCCCAATGTCCTCCAGGACACGCACGGTATCCAGCAAACGCCCGGTGTGAACATCAAGGCCAAGCCGTCTAAGAAGGCGACCAAAAAGAAGCAGATTGTTTAGGAAATGGCCGGCTTCGCTGCTAGCCACGCCTTCTCCCACGGCGAGTCCCGGGATTCAGCGCGCGATTTACCAACGCCCGGGTCTGCTCCCCACGGGTAGCTTCCAAGTCCTCGCGATACTTCAGCATGACGCCAAGAGTGTCGTCAATGACCGAGGGGGTCAGCTCATTTTCGTTAAGGCTTACGAGGGCGGCCGTCCAGTCAAGAGTCTCTGCGACTCCCGGCACCTTGTAGAGCTCTGTCGTACGCAGTTCTTGTACGAAAGCGGTCACCTGGCTGGCCAGCTTCTGCGACGCCTCAGGCATCTTGCTCCGGACTATCTGCGTCTCCTTGGCTAGGTCCGGATAGTCAATCCAGTGGTAGAGACATCTTCGTTTCAATGCATCGTGGATTTCGCGGGTACGATTAGAAGTAATCACCACAATGGGAGGTACGTCTGTCTTGTAAGTTCCAATTTCCGGAATGGTGATTTGAAAGTCCGACAGCAGCTCGAGAAGGTAGCCCTCGAACTCCTCGTCTGCTCGGTCGAGTTCGTCTATGAGTAACACCGTGGGGCCCGTGCCCTCAAGAGCCTGGAGGAGTGGACGCTTGATAAGGAACTCCTCGCTGAACAATTCCTTCTCAGCTTCCTTCTTGTCTATGTTGCCGGACGCCTCCATTAGTCTGATGTGCAACAGCTGACGCGAATAGTTCCATTCGTACACCGCCTGGCTGACGTCGAGCCCCTCGTAGCATTGCAGCCGGATTAACCGCGCTCCAAATGCGGTTGCCAGAGCTTTGGCAACCTCCGTCTTTCCGACGCCGGCCTCCCCTTCCAAGAAGAGCGGACGATTTAACCGTAACGCCAGGTAGACGGACATGGCCAATCCACGGTCAGCGACGTACAGTTCTTTGCGAAGGGTGGCTTGCAACTCGTCGACCGATTCTGGCACGCGTACCGGAGATGTATTCACCGACTTCCTCGTCCTTCTGGCGTAAAGCGCCGCATAAAGATACTCAGGAGATGGGACCCAGGGGTGCACCTTCGCAGGCGGGAACGCTCTGGTAAGCTAGCTTGCCCTCGACACGGCTGTACTTAGGGCACGGCGCACGTACACAGCGGCCATCGCCTTTCGGTATTCGGCAGAGGCGAAAATGTCACTCATCGGTTCACCGTGAAAGTCTTCCGCCACGGCTGCTGCTGCCTTGTCCAGCGCTTCTTCGCTCAGGTCAGACTGCAAGAGGACCGCTTCCACAGATGATGCTCGGGTTGGGACCGCTTCCACAC
>CAYNJI010000126.1:0-3869 GCA_964397605.1 uncultured Dehalococcoidia bacterium
TCCCGTGGCGTCGGTCAGCAGCCATCGCCCCTTCACCACGTCCAGCACCGAAATATCCGCCGTCCGCCCCTCCTGTAGGCTACCTGCCCTGTCTTGAATGCCGAGATAGGCGGCGGGGGTAGAAGTAGTCATTCGCACCACGTCCTCAACGGAAAAGCCCATTGCCAGAAAATACGACGCGTACTCCAGCAGCCCGCGTTCCGAAAGTTTGCGCATCCCGTCGCCGGCGTGAATCTCTATGTCCGTGGCGATGGTATCCGGCCGCAGACCCTGGGCCAGCACCGTGTCTGCACGGTCCCAACCAAAGTTGAAGTCGCCGTAGGAAGTGTCGATGAACACGCCCCGGTCTTGGGCATCCACGAGGGCCGAAAGGAGCTGCCCATCTTCGTCCAGCGCGGCGCCGGTTAGTGGTGTGAACACGTGGGTCACCAGATCGCCCGCGTCCAGCATAGCCAAAGCCTCGGCGGTAACGTCGGATGGCGTGGGCGTCTGGCTCTTGGGCCCAATGTCTCCAATATGCATCATAAGCCGGACGCCTCCTTCCCGCGCGGCCCGCTTGGAGGCTTCCACGTGCTTGAGGCCCAGGCTCTGGACCGTTCTGGAAGCTACGATAACCTTCACGCCCTTGACCAGGTCCGGGTTGTTACGGGCTATCTCCACCACGCCGTCCACGTCCATCTGATCTTCCGAGGGAGGCGCGCCGAGGCTGCGCTCCCGAAAGACGCTCAGGAAGGAGTAGACTGTGGTTTGGGCCTTGGGAAGGACGTATTGACAGAAGTCCTCGAAGTCGGCGGAACCGGGCCCGCCCGCGTCGGCGATTGTCGTAACGCCCGAGCGAACGCCAGCCACGTCGGGGTGATTCCAGTTGCGCCCGGGGTGATACACGTGAGTATGAACGTCCACAAGCCCGGGGGCGACAATTTTGCCGGAAACGTCCAGGACCTCTTGCGCCTCTGATGGTGGAATGCCCCGCGCCATTCGCGCAATTCGACCACCCTCGACGGCCACGTCCATCGGTTCGTCAATTCCGCGGGAGGCATCTATTACGCGTCCTCCCTTTAGCAGCAAGTCATACATGGCGCACCTCCTTCGGATTGAAGCGAGTATAGCACGGGCCTTTTGAGTATCAAAGGGTTGAAGTTGGGACACAGTACTAGGTAAGTATTGACAAATTGCACACTTGTACGTCTATAATCAAAGTAATCTTCATAGATAGGAACGATATTTTACGAATGGCTAATGTAAAGTCGGAGCCAGCGCCCCGCCCCTCGCCCTCAGAACTGCTGACCATATTGGAAGACCACGGATATCGCCCCACCAACCAACGGAGGGACGTTGTCAGCCTCCTGGAATCCAAGGAGGTGGGCTTCACCGTCGAGGAGTTGACGGAAGAATTGATAGAGGTGGGCCGAGCTACGGTTTACCGCACCATCAAACTGCTTCTGGACGCCGGGGTGCTCTGCAAGGTGAGCCTGGCCGACGGCACGCCCAAGTACATAGTGGCGCGTCGGGAGCACCACCACCATACCGTTTGCGTGAAGTGCGACACGGTAGGGGAGTTTCGAAGCAGCACCGTCGAGCGTGTTCTGCGAACTATCGGGGCCGATATTCCCGGCAGGATAGTAGGACACCGCATGGAGATCTTCCTCATCTGCGATAACTGCTCGGACACCGTCCCCTATTTTCGATAGCTGAAACCAAAGCAACCCGGGTTTGTCCCCCGCGTTCATGGCCGTCGCATACCCCTAACCGCCCCTATAACCCCCGCCGGTCATTTCTAACCGACCCCGTGCCTTAACTACCAGCTACGGCGCGGCAGTGTTCTAGAGCAGATGCCGATTTGGCGGGCATGTCCGTAAGTATCTGAAAGCCCTGCTCCAGGCGGCGCTCCACGTCTTCCTTCGTTTTCACTCCGGTGGCGCAAGGCACTCCGTATTCCTGGCAAACTTTCAGGGTTCGCAGCACCATCTCCTGGACCTCCGGGGCTTCGGTGGCGTTCCCGCCCAACCCCATGTCCACGGAGAGGTCTCCCGCCCCTGCCATTATCGCCCCAATGCCCTTAACGTTCTTCAGGATGTCCGGTAGGTTTCGAGCGCCCTGCACTGTCTCGATTATGCCTATTAGCAGCATCTCGCCGTCCGGGTCTAGGGGCCACAGGTCGGACCTGTCGGTGTATTCCTCCACCGTTATGCCCCAATATCGAACGGCCACGTCGTGAGGATGCCAGCCCCGCTCGCCCTTGGGCAGCAGGTCCGCTGCGCCTCGGCGCTGGGGATACCGCGAGGCCACCACCGCTGCCTCGGCTGCCTCCACTGAATCCAGAACAGGGATGACGATGCCGTAGGCCCCAAGGTCCAGCGTATGCTTGACTATCCACTGGTTCTGCTCCCTGGCGTTGGGCGTAATGCGAACGAAGGGAGTCGGGTGAGCCTGAAGGCTGGCAGACTCCGCAATGCGCTTCCGATTCAACAGGGCCTGGAGCGATAGCCGTAGGGTGGGGAAGTCCAGTCCCGTATGCTCGTTGTCTATGAAAACGTAGTCGTAGCCGGAGTCGGTGGCGAAGGCCAGGTCGTCCAGATTGCCGTTGTTGGCCCAGGTCCCAACGGCAGGCTTGCCCCTCTCCAGCAGGTCTATAACCCTGTTCAGTCGCGCCATAATCGTTCTGTTCCTCCACGTAATGCTTGGGGGATGATATCTGAAACTCGCCTCCCATTGCAAAGGAGGGGCCTGTCATTCTGAACGCAGCGCAGCGAAGTGAAGAATCTAGGGTTGAGTACGGCGAGTAGACGATGAGATTCTTCGCTTCCCTCAAAATGAACCGTGGCCCAAGCGTAGTACGCCGTCAATGTCGGAGGTTTGACGCCCCCGCCGAGGAATTCTATACTCCAACCAACCCACAAGAATCGGCTAGGAGGCTGTTATGAGCATGGGCGCGCAGTTGCAGCATGCGGCTTTTCACACCACGGACTTGGAGAAGGCGCGGGACTTCTACGGCAGAATCCTCGGCCTGCAGGAGATTGTCCGGCCCAACGTCATGAGCGCCGGCATCTGGTACGGCGCCGGCCCTGCTCACGAGCTTCACATCACCCTGAGCGGCGTTGATGGCGTACCCCAAAAGGGGCGCAACATCAATCCTCGCAAGCGGGGCGTGGAAGGACGTCATCTGGCCTTCGCCGTCGCCGACCTCAAACAGACCAAGCGGCTGCTCGACGACGAGGGCATCCCGTACGTGGGCAGCAACGACGAATTACCGCAGATCTTCGTTGAAGACTTCGACGGCAACCTGGTGGAGTTGAACTCGGGCTGGGCGGAGCAGCGGCCAGCGAGCTGAGACCCACTCAAACGCCGGAACCGCAGAACGCTCAGGTAAATGAAGGAGTTGAGATGGTTATAAAAGACCCTAAGCGGGACGTTGAGTATGACCCCATGGTTGGCGTTCGTGGCCCGGTGCGTCTGGCCTCCGTGGAGGCAACGGCGGAGGTGGTCCAGGACCAGCTGAAGCGCGGCAATTGCGGCCGGTGGGAGATAATCTGCGACGAGCCCCCCGGCCTTGGTGGCCTGGACGTGGCACCGGCGCCCCTGCACTACTTCGCCATGGCCGTGCTTTTCTGAGAGATGACCCAGATTGCGCGGTACGCGCAGTTCAAAAAAGTGGAGATTTCCAACGTCAAGGGTTATATCAAGCTCAACCTGACCATGACGGGTTCCGTCCTGGCAGAGACCATTGACGCCGGGGCCTCCAGCGTGGAGACCAACTTTGTGGTGGAGTCATCGGCAGACCCGGAGACCATCCGGTCCATCCTTATAAACGCCCGCCGGGGATGTTGGGCAAGGCAGATGATTGCCAAGCCCATCCCCTTCAAGGACAC
>CAYNJI010000127.1:0-3833 GCA_964397605.1 uncultured Dehalococcoidia bacterium
ACGTCGACGTTACGGTGCTGGGGGCTCTGCAGGTCTCGGAGGCCGGCGACCTGGCGAACTGGATGCTGCCGCAGAGAGGAGTGGGAAACATCGGCGGGGCGATGGACCTCGCGGTGGGGGCGAAGCGCGTCATCGTGGCGATGGAGCACACAGACCGTCGGAACCGGCCCAAGGTGGTGAAGGAATGCACGTTTCCGTTGACAGGGCGGGGGTGCGTGCGCCTGGTCGTGACGGACTTGGCGGTGATAGAGGTTACGCCCGCGGGGATGGTTTTGATGGAGGTCGCGCCGGATTGGACCGCGGCGGAGGTACAGGCGCTGACGGAGCCGACGCTAAAAGTGGCGCAGGACTTGAAGGAGTACGAGTTATAAGTTTTTCCCAGCCGGGAGAATCTCGTCGTCTTTCATACAACCCCACCACCCCACTCAGTGTAATTACATTGACACGCGCCCAACCACGCTTGCGACCCTAAAGGACCTCCCTCGCAAAGTCCAGCATTGCCCCATTGAACTTCTCCCTCTCCGTCCACGGCAGCAGGTGCCCGCTATGCTCGAAAAACACTTCCTTTGAGTTCTTCAAACTCCCCAGCAGCAACCGGGCCGTCGGCTCGTCGATGACTCCATACCGCGCCCAGAAAACCCTGCTGGGCACGTCCATTGTCTTCAGCACCGGCCGGAAGTCGGCAAAGTACGACTCCCACGCCGCCGCCCGGTGTGTCGACGTTGGCGTCTTCATGCACTCGTAGGCCATCCAGTCTATCAACCCTTCCGAAACCTTCGCCTCCGGCCCGAAGTAGTCCACCACTGCCTTCCGATGGTCCTCCAGCCGGAAATTCCGGATCGCCTCTAACTTCTCCAGCAGGTCGTCAAAGGATCGAAACCGGTACGGCCGCTGGTCCACGTCTGCAAATCCCGCCATTCTATCTTCGCCGAACATCTCCACGTAGCGCCACAAAATGGCGCTCCCCATAGACCAGCCCGCCGCCACCACGCGTTCTAGTCCCAAACTTTCAAGCATGAACCGGAAGTCGCGGGCGTACTGGGCTAGATTGTGACCCTGGTCCGTCTTGCCGGACTCTCCCCGTCCCCTCACGTCCATAGAAACCACCCGCACCTCTTTGGCCATCGGGCCGATGTTCTTCTGCCAGAACTTGGTGTTGAAAGGCTCGGCATGTATCAGAAATATGGCGCTGTTATTCCTCGGCCCTTCATCCTCGAAATAGAGAGGTACGCCGTCGGTCGTTACTAGGTAGGGCATGATAAACCTCTTTTATGTTGCTTTTGCTGAGAGAAAATAGGACGTCAATCCTCATGACCCCGCTCAATCGCCAACTTCAACCTGCGGTACTCAGAAGCAATCTCCGCGCCCAAAATCAATATAAAGGCCGAGAAGTAAGCCCAGACCATCAGAACCACCACCGATGCCACACCTCCGTACAACTCGCTGTAGTCGGCAAAGTTGTCCAAATACCAGATGAACAGGTGCTTCCCCGCTTCAAATAGCACCGCCGCAATTATCCCGCCCACCCAAATATACCGCCAATAGGTCTTGGTGTTGGGCAGGAATTTATAGATGATCGCAAAGATGAGGAAATTCACCAGCAGCACCGGAATCTCCATCAGAATCACCGTCATCACTCCACCAATCTGTTGTTCCAGGGAAGCGCTCCCAACGTTGACGGACGCAGCCCATCGAAACAACGAGGTTGTTCCAACGGAGAGGAAGAACAGCAGTGATATACCCGCGGCCATCAATATCTGCCGCGGTTTGTTCTTGTAGAAGGGCGGGTCCTTCTCCACGTCCCACGCCCTGTTCACCGCTCGGGTGATGCCCCCAAACACGGCGCTGCCCGCCCATAGAAGGCTGAAGAAGGAAACGATACCGAAGGCAGCATTGTACCGTGCAAGGCTGGCCAGCGTATCCCGCACAAATGCCTCCGAGCCGGGCAGATAGGCCACAATGAACTCAATTACCTGCTCTTGCCGTCCCGGAGAATTGGCTACGGTCCCAATAATAGTGCTCAACCCGAGCACCAGCGGGAAGAGGGAAAGGACGGCATAGTAGCTCACGCTGGCCGCCATGTGCGTAGCGTCGTCGTCACCCAATTCCTGGACCACGCGAACAGCCAACCGCGCCACCAAGGTCCTGCCCAGCCTGGTAGCCACCAGTTCCCGCTTGAGCTTTTCAAGCCCTAGCCCAAAGACCTCAGTCATCAGCTGGATCCTCTGGACCGTCCGCAGAAATCTGTTGGATATGGGAACGGTTGCGAGTCTTCTTCTAGGATGCTTCAATTCTTACGCCTTTGTGTTTCTGACAATTTCCGCTCTGCAACTTCGCTCCGACCCGACCGCCAACTCCAAGAGTTCAACAGAAGGGGCCAGCCGCAAGAATCGAGTGCGACTGGCCCCAAACTATTTCCTAACGTCGACGGACTTTCGCCCGAATTTCCCGCGACCTTGGTTAAGACTTCTTCTCTTCGCCCTGGTTGAAGGGAGCCTTCACGACCACCGACACACCGCCGATAGTTCCGGTCACTGCATTCCGCACCGTCTGGCCGGCGGAATCGCTGATGGCGCTTGCCGCCTCAATAGCTCCTGTAGCCGCGGCCGATGCCGCATCCTCGGCCTTTACGCTCACGGACTTCGCGCTATCAATAGCGCCCTCCACTGCGCTCCGTGCCGCCGTGCCCAGGTCGCCGCCCACGTCGGACGTTCCCTGAATTACGCCCCGGGCGCTGTTGGAGACTGCCGCAGTCACGCTGCCGCCTATCTCCTCAGCCCCGTTGGCGCTACCCACTACAACCGACTTGGCCGTTTCGATCACGTCCGCGCCTACCTCGTGGGTCGCTTGGATGGCTCCGCGAGCCACGCTGGACGCCGCATCCTCCAGACTGACTGCCACCGACTTGCTGGTGCTAATCGCGCCCTCTGCGGCGCTTTGGGCTACCCCTGCCACGTCGCCGCCCACTTCGGAAGTACCTTTGATCAGACCCCGCGCACTGTTGAAAATCGCCCCTGTAACGCTGGCCCCGGCCTCCTCTGCGCCGTTCGCGGTGCCTACAACTATCGATTTGGCCGTTATCGTCAACTCACTTCCCACGTCGTTCGCGCCCCTGATAGCTCCCACGGCCACGCTGGACGCCGCGTCCTCCAGACTCAACGTCAAAGACTTCGTCGTGGAAATCGCCCCCTCAGCCGCGCCACGGCCCGCCTCAGCCACGTCTCCACCCACCTCGCGGGTTCCCTTAATCGCCGCCCGCACAGTGTCGCTCAGCGTTCCGGCCGTAACCGTAGTCACCTCTCCCACTCCCAGAATAGTCCCTATGACGGCCCCCTTTGCCGCCCCTCCAACGTCAGCCCCCACTTCCACCGCCCCGTGAATCACCCCAGTTACCACTTCTGTCACTGTGCCCGTTGCTTCCTTCCCTATGTCCCGCACGCCCTGAAGGGTCTTCACGGTGGTGTCTCTAGTAGTGTCAATAGTCGAACCCACCACATCCCCCACACCCCTGATGGTTCCAACGATACTATTCCTAATACTATTTCCCAAATTGCCTAGCGGCATCTTCCCTCCTCATTTCGACGACTCTATTTTGCCTAATTCTATCACAAGCCGACCCATCCGCAATTTCGGCCCGCCTTCTTCACATCCCCATACCCGTCATTACCACGCAAATAGACTGCCACTATACTGTCGAAGCCGACATTCTTGGCAATTCGTAGGGGCGGTTCGGGAACCGCCCTTCCCCCTCCCACGTCATCCCACTCCCGTTATTCCCGCGTAGAGCCTGCCCCCGTGGAGACGAGGGCGGGAACCCATCCCTTCCCCTCGTT
>CAYNJI010000128.1:0-3793 GCA_964397605.1 uncultured Dehalococcoidia bacterium
GGAGGAAGCAGATGGGCATCGCAGGAATAATCTTTGCCGTTTTAGCCTTAGCATTCCCCATAATCCCCACCATTGGCTGGGCACTTACCGCCATCTCTCTCTTGACGGGCACTTCACTCTCCGCCATAGGTTTCATGCGCTATCGCGAGGGAAGCCAGGAACACAGAAGCGCCATCTTGGGCATCGCCGTCAACATCGCTGTCATAGTTGTCATAGCTCTCTGGGCTTATTTCCTCGGGGATTACAGTGGCTGATACGATCCAGGGTAAACCTCTGGTTACGTATTCCTGAATTCTAATCCGGTTGCACACTGGATTCACCGGCTCAGCATCCCGTTGCGCCCACAATCCTGCCGTTTACTCCTATGCGTCACGCCCAGAAATTCCTCTATAATTGCCCGCCGAACAAACCGAAAGCGTCTGGAGGAAAATAATGGGCATCGCAGGAATGATACTCGGCATCCTGGCCGCAGTTTTCGCCATCATCCCTATCATCGGCTGGATTATTTCCATCCCCTGCCTGCTGGTCGGACTGCCTCTTTCAATAACAGGCTTCGTTCAGAATCGAAAGCGCGGCAGGGGATACGGCATGGCCATCGCAGGCATCGTAACCAACGTCGTTGCCATAGTAGTTGTGATCCTCTGGATTTCCCTATTCGTTGCGTCAACGGAAGTCACAGATGAAGGGCCTGGCTACATGGCAGAGAGCGTTCCTCTCATGCCTCTCATCTACCCACCCGGCAACCACATCCGCCCCGGCAGCACCTTCGAGGGGCAGTACAACTCCTCACCTCCAACCTCCGGCCCCCACTGGGACTCAGGTTGGGCCGGCTGCGGCTTCTTCGTGGAGGAGATGCCCGACGAGCAGGTGGTTCACAACATGGAGCATGGACAGGTGGTCATCAGCTACAACCTTTCGGACGAAGACGAAATTGAGCAGTTGAGGGAGATCGCTAGGACCCTTCTCGGACGTCGCAGTTGGATGATAATGCGCCCCTACTCCAAGATAGGCGAGGGTCGGATTGCTCTCACCTCGTGGGGCTGGAAGGACGAGTTCTCGATCTCGGAACTCACGGAGGACCGGGTGAGGAATTTCTACTTCGCCCATCGTAACAACTCCGGCGTGGAGTCGATCCCCTGCGGTGGGTATATGAGCTAGCTTGTCAGGCCAGTCCCCCATCTCTGTTATCCTAAACTAACCGTCCTCCCCTCCCATCGGCACCTCGAACACAAACCTGCTCCCTCCTTCCGACCTACCCTCCGCCCAGATAGTGCCCCTGTGGGCCTCCACCAGCTGCCTCGCAATCGTCAGTCCCAACCCCGTTCCGCCCGTGGCCCTGCTCCTAGACGGGTCCACCCGGTAGAACCGGTCGAAGATCTGCCCCAACTCCTCCTCCGGCACCCCCTCCCCAGTGTCTTCCACAGACACCCGCACCGACTCT
The DNA here is from genome assembly GCA_964397605.1 of uncultured Dehalococcoidia bacterium. GTDB lineage: Bacteria > Chloroflexota > Dehalococcoidia > Lucifugimonadales > JAPULR01. Next base: position 1,442 of record CAYNJI010000128.1, read on the forward strand.
CCCACCACTTCGACCGAGACCAACACCTCACCTCCCTCCGGCGTATGCCTCACTGCGTTGTCCAACAAATTCCCCAGCGCCTGAGCTATCCGGGTTTGGTCCATCCGAACCAATGGTAGATCCGGCGGCGCCTCCACCCTCAGCGAAATCCCCTTGCCTTCCGCCGCCGGACGGAACGCCTCCACCGAGCTTGTCGCCAACTCAGCCAGCGAAGCCTCATCAAAGTCCAGCGTCAACGCCCCCGCGTCCGCCTGGGCAATCAGCCCCAGGTCTTCCACCAACCTCCCTAGATGCATCGCCTGCTGGTGCGCCACGTCTATCGCCGCCGGGGTGGGCGTCAACACCCCGTCCCGCATCGCCTCCAAATAGCCTCGCACGTTCGTCAACGGCGTCCGCAATTCGTGGGCCACGTCCGACATAAGTCTCACCCGTTGCTGCTCCGCCCGTTGCAAGTCGTCTGCCATTGTGTTGAAAGTCCGCCCCAACTGCCCCAGCTCGTCCGAAGACGAGACCTCCACCCGTTCGTCCAAGTTCCCCATCCCCAGCCTTGCCGCCGCCCCCGTCAAGTCCCTAACCGGCGATAGAATCCGACGAGAAAGCATCGTAACCAGCAGCACCCCGCCGATCCACGCCGCCAGCCCCGCCCACACCAACGACCAGTTCACCGCCGACACTACCCTGGAAATCGCCGGCTCCGCTACCTCCGTTTCTGCCTGGACCGCTGCCAGCGCAAGAAATCCTATCTCCTCGCTCCCCGTGCGAATGGGTCTGTAATTGTCCGCGCCCCGCCACGAAACGGGCAGTCTGCCAATTCCCGCTTGCGAGTCGGCAATCAAACGGCCTTGCGCATCTGTCACCACAATGCGCCGCCCGTACAGGGAGCCGGCCCTTTCCACAATACTCTGGATGCCGCTCCAGTCCTTGCTCTGCGAGTAGGAAAGGGAAATCATCTCCCCCACTCGCGCTATACGCGCCTCCTCCAACCGTTCCGAAAATTGCCCCACTTCCCGATTGGCCGCGTACCCCGTGTACACCCCTACCGAGGCCAGGGCAAGCCCAAGCGCCAAGGTGAACCCCAATATGAGACGAAACTGGAGCCCCCGGAACCATCTAACCATCTCCGAATCTGTATCCCACCCCGTAAACTGTCTGGATGCGTCCCTGCCCCTTTCCACCCTTGCCGTCGGAAATCCGCTTCCTTAGATTCGAAATGTGCACGTCAATAGTCCTGTCGAATCCGTCGAAATCGTACCCAAACACCCTGTCGATAATCTGGTCCCGCGTGAAGGTCCTCCCCGGCTCCTTCATCAACATCGCCAATATCCTGAACTCCGTCGGCGTCAGCGATATCTCTTCGCCTTCAACCCAGACCTTGCGGCTTAGAAGATTAAGCTTCAATCCGTTGCACGTTATCGTCGAAGGCCCCTCTTCTGCCTTCTCTCTGGCGGTGCGGCGCAGTACGGCTCGCACCCTGGCCGCCAACTCCCGCGGACTGAAGGGCTTCGTCACGTAGTCGTCCGCCCCCATGTCCAGACCTTCCAGCCGGTAAGACTCATCCGCCCGCGCCGTTAGCATAACAATGGGTACGTCCGACTCTTCGCGAAGGATGCGGCAAACGCTCATCCCGTCCAGCTTGGGCAGCATCAGGTCAAGAACGACCAGGTCCGGCTGCGCTTCTCTCGCCAGTCGCAGACCGGTGGGCCCATCCCCTGCTGAAAGCACTTGGTGCCCGTCACGCCCCAAGTACAGGTGAAGTAGCTTCACCACGTGAGGATCGTCCTCAACTATCAGAACTGTTCTGGCCATCTTGAAACCTCTGCGCCTACTGGCCGAACTCGCCGCCGAAAGTCAAAGGGCGGGGAGACCCGGGGGTAGTGACCTCCCCACCTTCAACCTATGTGCGAGGCAAGCCTTAAGGTTTAGTATAGCCCTTCCAAGAATTCTCATGCCCGGCTCCTTCACCCCCACCCCGCCTGCCCCCATGTCTGCCATCACGCCAACCGTCTCCAGACGCACCCTCGGCGTGGCCCATTCTGGCCCTCTCTACCCAACCACCCCGGTCCAGAAACTCCGGGCGGCTCTCAAACCATTCCACGTACTCGTCCGCCTCTTCCTGGGCAATCAGCTCCTTCGCAACCATCGCGTCCATCCGGGCTCTTACGTCGTCGTTTGCCATCGCGCGCTTGGCCTGCGTCAAAGCATCCTCTAAGGCCGACTCCTCCACACCGAGAATCTCCGCAACCTCAGCAACGAAGCTCCCTTCCCCGTCCCAACTCTCCTTGGCCTCTTCAAAAGCGTCACTAACGGCGCTCTCCTCCAAGTCCAATATCTCCGCCACCCGCTCCGTCAGGC
>CAYNJI010000129.1:0-3751 GCA_964397605.1 uncultured Dehalococcoidia bacterium
AGATGAGGCAGTAGCCCTGCAGGATCCCTTCCGATTCGTAGAGGAAGAGGTCTTCCTCCGGGTTCAGGTTCGGCTGGCCCAAAAACTCGGTGACGAACCGTTCCTTGGGGGCTGTGGAGGCATGGGGCGATTGCAGCAGCCGATTCTCTAACTCTGCCAGGGTGGGTGCGTCTTCCCACCGGAAATTGCGTATGGTCAAAGGTTCGCTTTCTCGCTAGGCGGGTGGGGGCCTACTCCCCCTCGGTTTGTCGGAAATGCGGGGCGCGGGGCCCCTTCCATCCGCCGCAAGAAAGGAGCAGCGTTGCGCATGTCTGCTGTGGAAATCTCGTCTTGACACCGAATTGAGGTTGTAGCAGAGTAGCTTGTCACTAACAACCTAACGCATGGAGGCGGCCCGTGGAAGAGGTTCCCCAGTCTGCATTGGTGGTTACTCCCCATCCTGACGACGCTGAGATTTCCTGTGGCGGCGTGGTGGCCAACTGGATTCGGCAGGGGGCAAGTGTCTATTACGTGCTTTGCAGCGACGGCAGCAAGGGCACGGACGATCCCGACATGACGCCGGATAGGCTTGCGAAGATTCGCTACCAGGAACAGTTGGACGCGGCGAAGACCCTGGGTGTCAAAGAAGTGGTTGCCCTGGGCTATCCAGACGGAGAGCTGGAGGACACCCGGGAGTTCCGCGGCCATCTCGTGCGGGCGGTGCGCCGCTTCCGGCCCCAGGTGGTAATCTGTCCCGACCCGTATCGCCGGTCCTTCTATTTTCATCGCGACCACCGCATCGTGGGACAGGTGACCCAGGATGCCGTTTTCCCCTACGCCAGGGACCGTCTGCACTTCCCGGAGTTGGAAGCGGAGGGGCTGGCTCCCCACAAGACGGGTACGCTGATGCTGTGGGGGCCGGAGGAGATAGACACCTACGTCGACATTTCCGATAGCATGGATATCAAGACGGACGCCCTGAAATGTCACCGTAGCCAGCTTGGAGGCTTGTCGGATAACGAAACCGTCGGCTGGCTTCGCCGCTCGTGCGCCGAGATGGGAAAGAAAGCGGGCTTCGAGTACGCCGAGGGCTATCGAGTGGTCCGGTTCCGCATCTAGGGGTTTATGAGAGCCGGATTGTTGGGGAGGGCGGGCAAGGCCGCACTGGACTTTCTTCTCCCTCTGTACTGCGTTGAGTGTCGAAGGGAGGGCCGCGGCGTCTGTCAGGAATGCCTGGCCGGAATGACGGAACTGCGGGCCTACTGCGAGGTATGCGCTCAGCCTGGATCCGCCCGCCGGTGCCGACGCTGCGTCGTGACGCCGCTGCCCATCCGCGGCATCCGGGCGGTCTATCCCTTCGAGGGAGTCATGCGCTCCGCCGTTCACGCTCTCAAGTATCGAAACTATCGCGCCCTGGCGCCGGAGCTTGCCGCCATCCTGGCTCGCCGCCTTGATGACGCCGACATTCCCGCCACCCTGTTGGTCCCCGTGCCCATGCACCCCCGGCGAGAGAGGAGTCGCGGCTACAATCAGGCCGAGCTGCTGGCCAGTGAGCTTGGCAGATTGACAGGCGTTCCGATGGCGAAGGACGTTCTGGAACGGCTAGTCGATTCCCCACCGCAAGTTCAGCGTGGAACGCGGGCGGCTCGCATGGAGATAACCGAGGGAATTTTCTCGGCGGCGGGAAGCGTTGAGGGAGAGGCCGTATTGCTGATCGACGACGTGGTGACCACGGGCAGCACCATGGCAGCCTGCGCCAAGGTCCTCTGGGAGGCGTCGGCGGTCTCGGTATGGGGCTTGGCCCTGGCTCGCGAGGCTTGACGAAGGGATGTCACCGAGAATCATATCCACGCCTTCCTGCAGGAAAAGGACAATGCGGTAGCCCATGATTAAAGCGGTCTTCTTCGATTTCTACAACACCTTGGCCTACTTCTGGCCGCCGGTGCAGGAGATACAAGCGTCGGCCTGCCGGGAGATTGGGCTGTTCGTAGAGGAAGAGGGGATACTGCGAGGGTATGCGGTGGCCGACGAACTCTTCAGCCGGGAGAACCACGATAGACCTCTGTATCTGCGGTCGGAGGAGGAGCGCAACCGGTTCTTCTCACACTACGAGCAGCTAATTTTGCGGGGGGCCGGCCTGGACGTGAGCGCGGCCCTTGCCGAAAGCGTGTGGCGCGTGGCCGCGACGGTCCCCAAGAGTTTCGCGCTTTTCGGCGACGTTGCGCCGACGTTAGCCAAGCTCAAAGAGTTGGGATTAGCCACCGGCGTCCTTTCAAACTTGAATGAGGATCTGGCGCCCATAGTGACTGAATTGGGTGTGGCTCCCTACCTGGACGTGTTGGTTACCTCGAAAGAGGTGGGGGCGGAGAAACCCGACCCGCGAATGTTCGAGGCCGCGATCCAGAAGGTTGGAGTTCTACCCGGGGAGGCGGTACACGTGGGGGACCAATACCACTCCGACGTCCAGGGAGCCGAAGCTGTCGGTATCAACGCCGTGCTGCTGGACAGGGGCGGCTGGCATACGGAAATAACCGACTGTCCGCGAGTGACCAGCCTAACGGAGTTGGTGGACCTGCTTAACGAGGATGCCTTCGGCTAAACCCCGCAGGGGAACGGCGTCTACAAGCTTCCGACGGGCAGGCGCGAGAACCGCTCCTGGAACTCCTTCAGGCGCTGCAAGGTGAGATCCAAAACCGCCCGCCATTTCGACCCCATCAATCGGCGATTCAGCTTTATCTGCCGGTTGCCCACGGAAGCCCAGCCGCCTAGAGACCGCTCCATTATCAGGCGCGCCCCGCCAACGCTGTCCTTCAGCGTAACGGTTATGTCTGTGTCGGACGACGCTATGGATTGAACGCCCATCTGTCGGGCCATGATCTTGAGAGATACCAGGTAGAGCAGGTTGTCCACGTCCCTGGGCAGGGGGCCAAAGCGGTCTCGAAGCTCCTCCCGCATATCCTCAATCTGCTCGTGGCTTCGCAGGTCCATTAGCCTCTGGTAAACGTTCAACCTGATGGGTAGATGGCCAATGTAGTCTTGCGGAATGTGGGCGGAAAGGGGTAGGTCTACCCGCAGATCACTCTTGGCTTCGCTTTCCGGGGCGGCTTCTTCGGCTCTTTCCGCCCGCAGATCTTGGACGGCCTGGTTCAGAAGCTTGGTGTAAAGTTCGAAACCGATGGCGTGAATGTGCCCGCTCTGCTCCGCGCCCAGGATATTGCCCGCACCCCGAATCTCCAGGTCTCGCATGGCGATACGGAAGCCGGACCCCAACTCCGAAGCCTCCAGTATGGCCTGAAGGCGCTTTTCCGCACCTGGCGTTATGCGTTTGCCCTTGGGCACCAGCAGGTAGGAGTAGGCGCGGCTGCTGCTGCGTCCGATGCGCCCCCGCAGCTGGTAAAGCTGGGATAGGCCGAACCGGTCCGCCCTATCGATAATAAGGGTGTTTGCGTTGGGAATGTCCAACCCGGACTCGATAATAGTTGTGCACACCAGCACGTTAATTTCCCCTTCGCTGAAGGAGAGCATTGCTTCTTCCAGCCGGGATTCTTCCATCCGACCATGGGCGACGGCGATGCGGGCTTGCGGCGCGAGTTCGCCTAGATGGGCGGCGACCCGTTGGATGGAACGGATGCGGTTGTGCAGGAAGAACACCTGCCCTCCCCGGTCCAACTCCCGCTTGACCGCCTCCTGGATGATTTGGTCACTGTACTCCCCCACATAGGTCTTCACCGGGTACCGTTCCTCCGGCGGCGTGTCCATGGCGCTCATGTCC
>CAYNJI010000130.1:0-3674 GCA_964397605.1 uncultured Dehalococcoidia bacterium
CGCCCACAAGGGACGCCCCTACGGAGGAGGGGAGAGGGCGGCAATGGAATGGGCGGATTGCGGGGGCCAACGCTGCCGCGAGTTGGCGGAGAAGTTGGGGCTGGATTCGCAGCAGGTGGAGCGCACGATTGGGGAGTTCAACGACGCTGTGCAGGAAGGGGAGTTCGACGCTTCGAGGCTGGACGGCAAGGGGACCAGGGAGGTCGAGCCGCCCAAGAGCAACTGGGCCTTGGCCATCGACACGCCGCCCTTTTCGGCGTACCGGGTTACGGGAGGAATCACCTATACCTTCGGCGGGCTGAAGATAAACACGCGGTCGCAGGTGTTGGACACGGAGGACAGGCCGATTCCCGGTCTCTACGCTGCCGGTGAAATCGTCGGCGGCTTCTTCTATTTCGACAGCCTGCGGGCATCGGGACTGATGCACGGGGCGGTTTTCGGGCGGATTGCGGGGGCCAACGCCGCCGGGGGATAGGTGAGTGGGGGAGGGCGCCCACAAGGGACGCCCCTACGGAGGAGGGGAGAGGGCGGCAATGGAATGGGCGAATTGCGGGGGCCAACGCCGCCGGGTAAGCCGCGTCTAGTTGACCTTTGCTCCCATCCGTCCTCGGATGAGGGATAGGACGGCCACCCCTGCCTGAAGTCCGGCCATAACCAGATATACCCGCTGCAGGCCGGTGGTAAAAGCGTCGCCGACCTCCACGTTGACACCCTCGGAGAAGCCTTCCAGGGTTGCGCTCAGGCCCACGGCGGACATGGCGGCGGTGATTATCAGGGTGGCGACGGCGATGCCCGTGACGGTGGAGCCGGTGCGGATGAGCTGAACGAAGCCTGAGACCACGCCGTAGGAACTCCGGGACACTCCGCTGAGGATGCTGCTGGCGTTAGGCGCGGTGAACATTCCCATCCCGCTGCTCTGCAACAGGATGCCCAGCATTATGATGGGAAGCGGCATGTCCCTGGAGACCTGGGAGAGAATCAGAAGTCCGGACATGGAGATGAGCGCGCCGCCCACGGTGAAGGGTCGAGGGCCGTACTTGTCCGACAGCCGGCCGGCTATGGGGCCGACAACGACCATGCCGACGGCAATGCTGGTCATGATCATGCCCGTCTGCCCGGGTGAGTAGCCCGCAACCCCCTGAAGGAAGAAGGGCATGAGGAAGAGTATGGACGCGGCAGCGACAAAGGAGAGACATCGCGCTGATACTCCAAGGGAAAAGATGCTGGCCTTGAATAGCAGCATGTCGAGCATGGGGTTGGCGGTCCTCGTTTCCCACAGGACGAACACTCCCAATAGGAGGGCGCAGAGGGCGAGAAGCAGCCCCGCCATCTGGAAGGGCAGGCCAAAGGGGTTCGCCAGGCCCATCACCATCAACAACAGCACGGCGGAGGAAAGCAGAGACCCCACAAAGTCGAAGTTTCCAAACTTCGCCTTGACCCGGGACTGGGTGATGCTGCTTTCCTTGAGGATCAGGAAGGGCGCCAGGGTGCACAGGATGCCCAAGGGCACGTTTAGGAAGAATATGGAGCGCCAACCGAAGGAGTCGATCATCACGCCGCCGATGGCGGGACCGATGATGAGGGCGGCGCCGACCAGGGTCATGTGCATGCCGAGGGCTTTGCCGCGCTCTTCCGCCGGGAATATGGAGGTCATGATTGCCATCTGGTTGCCGTGGACCAGCCCAACGCCCATGCCCTGGAGGATTCTGCACATAATCAGCAACGAAAGGTTGGGGGCGAAGGCGGCCAGCAGTGAGCCGAGGGTGAAAATCATCAGTCCCCACAGATAGACCTTCTTGCGGCCAATCATGTCGGAGAGGCGGCCCATGGGCATGAGCAGGGCGCTGGTGGCGACCAGGTGGCCCGTGGCGAGCCACTGGACGGTGGAAAGGTTGCTGCTGAACTGGTCGGCAATTGTGGGCATGGCCACGTTGACCTCGCCCATGTCTGCGACGGTGACGAGGGTGCCGGTGGCTACGCTGGCCAAGGCCCACCACTTGTAGTTGCGGCCAATCCTGAACCTGCCGGGCTTTTCCGGCGGCGTTGGAGGCTGTTCGAGGCCCGGTTCGGGCGTCCGGGCCTCGTTAGTTTCGGGGATTTTACTCAACTAGTCTCCATGTTTGCGTTTGGAGGTGGTTCAGTTTATCACCAAGCGGCCAATAACTGAATCCCAAGGGTCGCTTGCACGTAGGCGCCGGGGGGGATATATTGCCATCTATGATACTGGAAGTAACGTGCAGTCGGTGCGGAGAACAGGATGTCTTCTCCTTTGATGTTTTGGCATGTCGGCAATGCAGAAGCCCCCTGGACTTGGCCGAGGGTGCTTTTGAGCCGCCGGACGATCCCGTAACTTTGGGTGAAGGGAACACGCCGGTGGTCCGGCTCTCCAACGTCGGTCAGATACTGGGGATGGACAACCTCTACGCCAAGCTGGAGTTTCTGAATCCCACCGGATCTTTCAAAGACCGGGGTTCGGCCGTGCTGGTGTCTGCTCTTCGAAGCAAGGGTGTCCAGAGGGCGGCGGAAGATTCGTCGGGCAACGCTGGGGCGTCGATAGCGGCCTACTGCGCTCAGGCGGGGATAGAGGCGACGATCTTCGCTCCGGCGGCGGCCCCACCGATGAAGCTGCAGCAGATAAGCTTCTATGGGGCGCGGGTGGTGAAGGTGGAGGGAGGACGTACGGCGGTGGCGATGGCGTGCCGCCAGTACTGCATGGAGGAGGGGGTGGTCTACGCATCCCATAATCTCAGCCCGCTTTTCATAGAAGGAACAAAGAGCTTCGCGGTAGAGGCTGCGTCGCAAATGGACGAAGCGCCGGAGCACGTGCTCTTTCCCGTGGGCAACGGCTCGCTGTTGATAGGGGGGTGGAAGGGATTCAAGGGGCTGGCAGATTCGGACTCGCCGGCGAAAATGCCCAAGCTGCATTGCATACAGTCGGAAGCGTGCATGCCTGTGGCGGCGGCGTTTAGCGGTCAGGATTGGACGCCTCCACAGGAGGGCGTGGAAACCGTCGCGGGGGGCATCGCCGTAGAGAGGCCGCCACGGCTGGGTCAGGTCCTGTACGCGCTGGCAGACAGCGGCGGGGAGGCCGTGGCCGTTGCGGAGCATGACATAGTCCGGTGGCAGCGTCGCCTGAGCGTGGATGAGGGGTTGTTTGTGGAGCCGACGTCGGCATCGGCCCTGGCGGGCCTGGAGTCTCTGCTGGAGGCTGGGAAGATTGGGCCGGAGGAGAGGACGCTGGTCGCCTTAACGGGCTTCGGGCTTAAAGACCGGATTCCGTAGGGCGGTGGCGGACGGCGGGGGGGCTTTCTTGCATGCCAACAGGATTCCTCGAAAGACTTGAAAGATGCCACCCCTAGGGGTGGGGTGGTAATTGCAAGTGGAAGGAGGGTAGGCGATGTCTTCTAGGATAAAGCAGGCGTTCCGAGGCAAAGAGATAGTCTGGCTGGCGGACGTGCAACGAGGCGAAAAGGGGTTGACGTGTTGCGTTTGCACTGGACACTTGAGTGTCCGTGACGGCAAAGGTGAGCGCGTGAAGGGCAAAGGACGACGCAACGTCTCCAAGGGCAAGCATTTAGCCAACGTGGGCAATACGGGTTGTTACGGGGAGGGAGTGGTCGACTATGAGCTGAAGACCTTATTTGCGAAAATCATCAACCGCCAAAATAGATTCC
>CAYNJI010000131.1:0-3043 GCA_964397605.1 uncultured Dehalococcoidia bacterium
GTTATAAAGAAGGGTGTGCGATTTCCCTCAACGTAGTGGGTGGGACTGGCAAGAACCGCTTCATCGGAAGACCTAAGAAAGCCTCCAACGCTCACGGGATTTCCTGATGGAAGGTCGAACACGCCGCTGATGGGAAAGCAGCCCTTGATCACGTCCTCCGGCAATCCCCGATCCAGGGCCACGTGCGGTTGAAGGGTGAGGAGTGCTGCTAGATGTCCGCCGGAAGAATGCCCACCAATAAAGAGCCTGTATGGATCTCCGCCGTAGCGTCCGATATTATCGTATACCCACTTCAGGGCATCCCAGCAGTCGTTGGGCTGATCTGGAAACTGCCCGCGAGGAACCAGCCTATAGCCAACCGAGACGAAAATCGCCGGAAGGCAGGTTATGGCCGGAGCCATGAAGCCCATCCATTCCTTGTACCCGTTGGCCCAACCTCCACCATGCATGAACAGCAACGTCGGAAGGGGAGTTGAAGACACATCCGCCGGAAAGTAGAGGTCCATCCCCTGCTCTTCATAGGGACCGTAAGCAACATCCAACTCAACCCTGGTATTCCGCTGGACCTCTCTTGAAAGCCTGAAAGCCTCCGCAGAATACGCCTCGGCATCAGAGGACATGGGCTTTTGAGGCTTGAGCGTCCTCGCCATGTTACGGCTCCTAAACTCTGGGAAGGATAGCAGTCTGCATTATATCAGACGTTTCCCGATGTTTCCAAGCTCAAACTAAACGACATACGAAAACACGCTTTGACAGTCCTAGAAGAGGCTTCTATAATGACCCTACACTCTCCCGCGAGCTTCCAATGGCAGTTTCCGAAAAGTCCTCTCAGGTAGTCTACAAAGCCCTCAAGTCAGTGGGCGTTCAGTTGGTGTCCGCTCTTCCCGAGACTTGGCTCGTCCACCTCATCCGCTTGGCGGAAGAGGACCCCGACATGACACTGGTGCGCGTTAACAAGGAAGAAGAAGCCGTGGGCATCTCCGCGGGAGCGCATCTGGCAGGAAAAACTTCCGCAATGCTGATGCAGAACCATGGGTTTTTGGCCTCCATTAACGGCATCGTTTCCTTCGCCATGCTCTACCGCATTCCCCTGCTGATGATAATCAGCTACCGCGGCGGGATGGGAGAGCGGGATACCTGGCAAACGGAAGGCGGGCGAGTCACGGAGCCAGTGCTCCAGGCCCTGGGCATCAACTACGCAATGCTGGACTCGCAAGAGAGCGTCGCCCATCGCATCAAGGAGGCCCACATCCTCGCGGAAAGCTCCCTGCGCCCCGTCGCCCTTCTGCTGACACGCGACCTAATGTGGGAGGACTGATGCTTCGCATAGATGCCCTGAAAGAGGTTTATCCCCTTCTACAAGACCATCTTGTCGTAACCATTATGGGCGCAGTGGCGGCGGAGCTCTATTCCCTGGGCCATCGTCCCAACTTCTTCTACCTGGAGCACGCCATGGGGCTTGCCTCGTCCACGGGTCTGGGTCTATCGCTATCTCTCCCGAACGAGAAGATCATAGTCCTTGACGGAGACGGGTCGATACTGATGAACCTGGGAAGTCTCAGCACCTTAGCTCGATACCGACCGAGCAACCTCACGGTGGTCGTTTTCGACAACGAAAGTCTGTTGTCCGTAGGGGGCTTCCCCACAGCCACCTCCACCGGAACCGACCTAGCGGGCGTAGCCCGAGCCTCCGGAGTGAGACAAACGGCAACGGCCAACACAGTGCAGGAATTCGCACATCAATTCAGAGAGGCCCTCAATGCCGACGACCTTGCAGTGTTGGTGACAAAAGTCGACGCCGTGGGACCTACAGGCTTCCACATGGACCTTGCCTTGCTGGAGAACCGGTTTCAGTTTCAGCGTCACATTAAATCCTTGGAGGAAGAATGATGAAAGGCCTATTGGCGGCCCTAATTGACGGCATTCAGGACAGCGGGCTGGAGGTCATAGACCTGACTCAGCCCCTCGATCACGACACGCCCATCATCGCTCTACCGGAGCAGTGGGCCCAGACGCCACCCTTCCGAATGCGGGAACTGTCTCGCTACGACGAGCCGGGCCCTTTCTGGTATTGGAACGCCTTTGAGACGGGGGAGCATACGGGGACGCACCTAGACGCTCCGTGCCACTGGGCCACGGGGAGAGAGTTGGAAACCGTAGACGCCATCGCCCCAAAGTCCCTCATCGGACCCGCCGTAGTGTTGGACCTTGCCGAGGAGTGCAAGCAGAACCCGGACACCTTGCTGGCACCGGAGCACATTAAGGCCTGGGAGGAGCGCAACGGCGCCATACCTACAGGCGCATGGATTCTCGTCCGCACCGGATGGGACGCTCGATTCAATGACGCCAAAGCGTACGCGAACGTGGGAGAGGACGGCATGCCACACACACCCGGCATATCCAAGGAGGCAGCGGAGTTTCTGACGTCGGAGAGGGACATCCTCGGCGTGGGGGTAGAGACGGTGGGCACCGACGCTGGCTTGGCGGCAACCTTCGACCCTCCCTTTCCCAACCACAATATCATGCACGGGGCCGGACGCATGGGTCTGACAAGCCTCACCAACCTCGACCGACTCCCGGAATCCGGGGCCGTTGTCATTGCGCTGCCACTGAAAATAGTGGGAGGCTCTGGCTCCCCCATGCGCGCCGTCGCCCTTGTCGAACGCTAAAGCCTTTCTTGTCGGCTACCGAAGCCGCCGAACCAAGCCTTCGGCCCAAAATCCTTCTTCTTTCGTGTCTGGTGTAGACGAAAAGCGCAACCATTTGAAGTAGGCATGAGCAGTTTAGTCTTCAATGTGCAAGCTACTTGGGAACGGTAGAGAGCCCCGTGTCTTTTGCGGAGCGCGATGCTGAACCCGCTCGGGCGGTTATTCTTTCCCGAAGCTATGAGATTTTTGTCGAGGATTTCTGGGATGCAGTGACCAACAACGAACGTCTGCCTCGCTGATTTGTGTCCATGTGGGGCAAGTTGGAACCTGGTGGCTGCTATCAGTTGCAAAGCAATGCAGCAGATGTGATTACGACGTGCGGACGATAATAGCAT
>CAYNJI010000131.1:3053-3672 GCA_964397605.1 uncultured Dehalococcoidia bacterium
GTATGGAAGTGTGTTTCTCAACCGATGCATCTGGCCGCGCACGGCTCACCATCACCCATACCGCGCGCGTTTCGGAACACTGGGACGAATTCGGCGCGGGCGCCGTCTGCTGGGAGTTGGCTCTCATTAGATTTGGGCTCCATCTCGCGCAGCGGGACAATCCAAAGCTGGACGAAGCTGTCTTTGCCACCACACCGGTCGGTAAAGCTCTCATCTCAGGAAGCAGCGAGGCGTGGGACAAAGCGGCTGTGGCGGCCGGTACGGAACTCGACGCTGCCACGCGGCGGCAAAGCTTACCACTGCATTTTACACACGTGAATCCGCCGAGCTTGCATGATTCACGAGCGATCTCACAAGAGTGATGGCAACCAGCAAAATTGGGACACTCGAAGGGCCAAGGGATGAGAAGTAAATTCGAACCTTGGTCAACTCCCTTAGAGCTCGGTTGTACTATCTTCTCCGCTGGTGAGTTTGAGCTTGCACCTGCCTCCTGCGGGCACCCTGCCGGAAGCAGAAATGGTACCAGGAAGACTTTCTCAGTTGGTTCTGGTGGCGCATACGGGGTTCGAACCCGTGATCTCCGCCTTGAGAGGGCGGTGTCCTAGGCCACTAGACGAAT
>CAYNJI010000132.1:0-3185 GCA_964397605.1 uncultured Dehalococcoidia bacterium
CTCCCCTGGTGGTCGCCAGAGCGAGCGATGCCACCGGGTTGCCTTGTGCGTTAGTCTTCGGAGGCCTTGCGCGGTCATGCCCCACGAAGGCCAACTTCTGTTTCCAAAACGGAAGGTGGATGCGGTCTTCACGACAACTTGCGTCATAGGCTCAGCGCAGACCTGAATCAGCTGTTATGACGATATAATCGGGCCAGAGCAGCAATTAGAAGCGGGTCCCCAAAGAGTTTGGGGACCCGCTCAGAATGCCTGTCCCGATTAAAGCTCTACTTGTACACGGCCTTGGTGTATTCGTGGTGACGAACTGGTCCGTAGTGGAGATGGTTGGCTTGATATTCAGCCACCACATTGGGGTCTATGAGGACTTGAGGGAAGATGTAGAAAAGGGGTATGACAAGGTAGTTGTTATAGACCCAATCGGCCACCTCCTGGGTCCTGAACAGGAGGTCGTCGGGGGCGACAGCCTCCTTAAGATAGATGTACATGTCATCCAACTCCTCAATTTCCCACTGGGAGGATCCGCAACCGCCAGCAACGTTGCTCATTGGGAAGCAGGCGGCGATGGCAAAGTGGCCCATGGAGTAGCGTACAACCCAGACTCCCTGCAAGTCCCGGTCTCCAACGCGGCCGAGGAGATTGCCAAAGTCTTGGTCCTTGATTTGGGGATTCAGGCCGATGGCCTTCCAATTAGCAGCTAGGACCTCGGCTATTTCGGGAGCCTCCGGGGTGCCGGACATTTTAGATACGTGAAGTTCAAACTCGAAGCCGTCGGGGTACCCGGCCTCGGCTAGAAGCTGCTTGGCTTCGTCTGGGGAATAGGGATAGGGCTGCCAATCGTCCTTGTATTCCGCCATGTAAGGAGCGATGGCCCACATGCCCTCGGGGATGACGCCGCCGCTAGAGTAATAGGCCTGTTGGATGGCGTCACGGTTGACGGCGAGGTTAAGAGCTTTACGAACTTTCAGGTCACGAAGGGGATCGTCGGGATCGAAGCCCTTGGCCAAGGGTTCAATTTCACCGGCCCTGGGACCAATTCGCACCTTCTTTGGTTCGTCATAGTAGAGGCCGATGAAGGCAAACAAGTGAAAACCAGGAAGGGTGCTGGTAGCGACGACAAAGCCCCTTTCCACAGCCTGGGGATGGAGAGTCCTGGGGGCGGCGGCGATATGAACGTCCCCGTTTAGGAGCATGGCCAGGCGGGTGGCTTCTTCCGGTATGTATTGGATTTGGAGTTCGTGGAATTCAGGAATCTTTCTCCAGTGGTCATCAACGCGCTCCTGAAGGATGTATTCGTTGATGACGAGCTCCACAAATCGGAAGGGTCCAGTGCCCACGGGATGTTCGATGTAGCCTTCCTCACCCACCTCGTCCCAGTAGTCCTTGCTGATGATGGCGGCGGTCCATTGCTCGCTCACGTGGCGTACCAGCAAAGGCTCCGGACGGTCCAGGCTCCAGATAAACTCGTAGTCGTTGGGAGTCTGGAAATTGGAGTCCTCTATGCCGAGGACACTAAAAAGGGCGGGGCTGGAGATGGAAGTCTCGCCGGCCATGGTCTTGAGGGTATGGACCACGTCCTTGGCGGTGAATTCCGTTCCTTCCCAGTCGTCAGTGGAATGGAAGGAGACACCTTCCCTGAGCTGGAAGGACCAGGTCTGACCATCAGGCGAGACGGTCCAGTCGGTGGCAAGCTGCTCATTGGTCCACTCGTCAGTAAACCGGTCCTGATAGACTAAGTGCTCATACATGCTCTTCAGGGGGCCTGTAGAGCTTTGGAAGGTCTTCCACATGACAGTCACCTGGTGACCGGGAGGCACCGTGGCGATTTTCAGCCTGGGGGAAACAAGCTCCGGGGGAGCCATGACGGTTGGCGTCGGCCGTGGGGTAGCTGTGGGAGTTGGCGCAGGTGTTCTTGCTGGAGCGCTTGTAGCTGTGGGGGTGGCTCTTGTGGGAGCGGGCGTTGCCACCGGTTGGGGCGCTACCGTCGGCGCCGGCGTTGCTGCAGGCTGGGGCCTTTCGGTGGGGGGGGGGGTGTCGTCCCCGCCGCAAGCTGAGACAAAGATTGTAAAAGCAAGGGCGACGGCGAAAAGAACATATAGAGAACGGGCTTTCGAGGTCAAAATAGCGGTCATTTGACTGTCTCCTTAGGGGTATTCGTCTAGGTACTCGGTCAATCAGTTCGGCGGGGAGGACTAGTCTCCCGGGGGAACTAGCCATCCAATGCATGCTTTGCAGACTGCTAGTTGACACTTAATCCAACTATTTGTCAAGTGTTTGTGTTGTTTTTAGATAGTGCTCAGATTCACAATAGACGATTCCCGTCTCACATACTCATAATAGTGACGGATAGGGGAATGCCTTGTGTCAGCTCAGGTCTGACACAAGGGACTGAATCAGCTTCGGCAGTTTTCATTAAGATCAGGAAGCCGGATGTTCATGCTCCAGCTTTGGTGAATCGCAGATATCATCTCTCGGATCTTGGTCTATTGGATTTTTGAGCAGGCTCCTGCCGTCGCCACGTACGACATCATGTTGGCCGTGTTTATTGGGATCAGTGTACTGCTTAACGTTGTTGCGGTGACCGCATCGTTCTTGGGCAGAAGAACTCGCTGAGGTGGACCCGTTTATTTGGGCACAATTAGGGCAGAGTTAAATGATGATGGCGTCGCCCGAGAGTAGACCCCCGCAACCTGAAGCATGTGGAATCCACGGAGACTTAAGGAACTGTCACCCAATCGAAAGTTCGCAGTTCACAAGAAACACGAAATACTCAGATGCTCGTGGGCGGTAGACTTGAAGCCAGCACGTAGTCGGACGACACCATTCGTGCGGGATGCTATCGTCCTTGAGGAAGTCCCGTCGTCTCCTCCTTCGGTATCACGATCCTAATGGGCGGTTCTAGTCTCATGGGACGGCCCGTGCTTGCCTCAAGCGACGAATCCTAGGCCAGGAGGCACTTCAGCGGGCAGTCTAGCCCTGGTCACCGACACGGCCACACCACGGTGTCGTTGTTAGGTGCTCCAGGAGTTGGTGATCAGCTACCATGACGTGTAATCGGCGGAGAGATAATGTACCTGCAAGGCGGGATCAACAGCCAACAGAAGGCGGTTGAAAACCGGACCATCCGCCGCCTCCCATAGTGTTCAAGAGGAACACGATGGGAGGTGTAGAGGATGTACAAGGTGGAG
>CAYNJI010000132.1:3195-3631 GCA_964397605.1 uncultured Dehalococcoidia bacterium
GGAAGCGGCGCTGGAGTTTGGGCTGCACCGGAACACAGTAAGGAAGATGCTCAAGTATTCGATACCGCCCGGGTACCGGCGGCAGCGTCCGCGACGCAAGCATAAGCTGGAGCCGCATACGGGAGCGATAGATCGGATACTGGAAGAGGACAGGGGAGCGCCGAAGAAGTAGCGGCACGCGGCTAACGGATCTATGACAGATTGAGGGCGGAGCACGGATTCAACGGCGGCTACACCATTGTGAAGGACTACGTGCGGGAGCGCCGGCGCAGGATGCTGGAGATGTATGTGCCGTTGACCCATCCTGCTGGCCACGCCCAGTGCGACTTTGGCCAGGCGAAGGCGGTCATCGGAGGAGTGGAGCGGGAGATCCACTACTTCGTGATGGACCTTCCTTACAGTGATGGGTGCTTTGTGAAGGCCTACCCGGCAGAGA
>CAYNJI010000133.1:0-3619 GCA_964397605.1 uncultured Dehalococcoidia bacterium
CGTGAAGATGACCCTCACGGAAGTCGACCACTCCATTCACCTGAAGACGAGCAACATTGGCAAGGGCGACTACGACATTGCCCACTCCCGGCTGAAGGCTGCTGAGGTCGACGACCTGCTGGTCAGCCTCCTCCCAGGCAACAGCAAGAACAACAGCCACATCGACGACGCGCTTCTAACAGAGATGATCAAGGCCCAGCGGTTGACCCAGGACCCGACCCAGCGGTTCAGCCAGATACGGCAGATCCAGCGCTACCTGGCCGACCAGGTCTACCTCATTCGTATCCCGGACCGGTTCACGGACTTCTTCTGGCAGTCGAGGATAACGAACTTCCGTCCCCATGTGGGCAACACGGAAGGCCGCGACTGGGAGATCGCCTGGATCGAAGAGGGATAACCTAGAAGCCTAGGAGTCTTAAGGAGGATGCTTGGCGGCCCGTCACGGGCCGCCAAGCATCCTCCATTGAATACACGCCATGAGAACGTACGCTATCCAACGGGTTCTGCTGCTTATACCAACGCTGTTGGTCCTGAGCTTTGTTTCCTTTGCCCTCATTCGCTTTATACCGGGTGACGCCGCACTGCTCATGACGGAGGACCTGGGCTACGCTCCGAACTTGGAGGCATTGCAGGAACGCCTGGGCCTCACGGAGCCCATCCACGAGCAGTACTTCAAATGGATTGGGGGCATGTTCAGGGGCGACTTTGGCCGCTCCCTGTGGGACGGCAGCCCGGCGGTTGATGAACTGGTGCGACGGCTGCCGGTAACGTTGGAATTGGCCTTCTTCTCCCTGTTCCTCAGCGCTATTGTCGCTATCCCTATCGGGGTTTATTCCGCCGTGCGGCAGGATACAAAGAGTGACTACATCGTCCGCAGCACCGTGGTGCTCGCAGACGCCGTTCCCCACTTCTGGCTAGCCACCCTGATCCTGGTGCTTCCGGCCGTCTACATTGGCTGGTCGCCTCCCGTGGGCTGGCATTCCCTGACCGAGGACCCCTTCAAGCACCTACTGCTTCTGCTGCTGCCCGCAGCCATCATCTCCGTCAGCTCGGCGGCATCCCTGGTGCGCATCACCCGGACCATGATGTTGGAAGTGCTCCGGCAGGAATACATCCGTACGGCCTGGTCCAAGGGGTTGTCAGAACGGTCCATCATGTACCGGCACGCCCTCAAGAACGCCCTGATCCCTGTGATAACCGTCTTCGGCCTGCGTGTCCCCAACGCCTTGAACGGGTCCGTGGTCATGGAGGCCGTCTTCGGCATTCCCGGACTGGGTCGATGGACCATAGACGCCATCAATTTTCGCGACTACCCCCAGCTGCAAGTCGCCTTGCTATTCACCGCCATCACCGTACTGGTAGCGAACCTGATCGTCGACCTGGCCTACGGTTGGCTTGACCCCAGAGTGCGGTACAAATAATGCATACAGAGAGCTTGACTCATGGCAGATGAGATCATCCTTCGCCCAACCGAGGCCCAAAAGCAGGCGCTCCCCGTCCGCTGGGTTCTGGGTGTGCTCTCCTTTGTTATGACCATGGTGCGGTACAAGCCGTTGGGCGCAGCTGGCCTCGTCATTATCGTGATCCTTATGTTCACGGCCGTCTTCGCCGACGCCATCGCCCCGTACGGCTATAACGACACGGACCGTCACGAGCAATTCAAACCACCCAGCTTCAAACATCTCATCGGTACCGACCACCTGGGGCGCGACCTCTTTAGTCGCATCGTTCACGGCTCGCGCATCTCCGTCTCCATTGGATTCGGATCGGTGGCCGGCGCAATGTGCATTGCCATTTCTCTGGGGCTGTTGACCGGCTACTACGGTGGTTGGTTGGATAAGATAATTCAGCGCATTGTGGACGGCTGGATGACGTTCCCCGGCATCGTAATAGCCTTGGCCATGGTGGCCATAGCCGGGCCTGGCCTGTGGCAACTCATCATCATACTGGGGTTGCTATTTGGCATTAGAGGTTCGCGCGTGATCCGTGGTCAGGTGCTGTCCGTCATGGCGAGGCCGCACATTGAAGTTGCGCGCTCCGTTGGCGTTGGTGACCTACGGCTCATGCTTGTCCACCTGTTTCCCAATGTGCTCCCGCTGGTCATCATCCTCGCGACCATCGAGATTCCTTTGGCCATTACCATTGAGGCTTCCCTGAGCTTCCTGGGGTTTGGCATCCCGCCGCCGGCGCCGTCCTGGGGTCGAATGCTCTCTGCAGAGGCGCGGCAGCACATGCTCATGGCGCCATGGCTGGGTATTGCGCCCGGACTTGCGCTGAGCCTCACAATCTTCGGCTGGAACATGTTTGGCGACGCGCTGCGTGACTTGTTGGACCCGGCGTTGCGCGGCAGCTTGGGCGAACGCTAGGGGAGAAATATGCAGTACAACGAGTTGGGCGCGACGGGAGTCCAGGTTTCCGCTATTGCCTTTGGCTGCGGGCCTACAGCAGGCATGATTGTGAAGGGAACACCGGAAGAACGGCGTCGCGGCGTCTCCCGCGCGATAGAGCTCGGCGTCAACCTGTTCGACACTGCGTCGATCTACGGCGCAGGCGCGTCCGAGACCCACCTTGGCGAGACGCTTCAGGAACTGAAGGCGCGTCCCGTCATCGGCAGCAAGGTGGCACTGGAGCTGCCCGACTTGGACGACGTGAAGGGAAACACGATCCAGTCGGTGGAGGACAGCCTCAAGAGGCTGCAGGTGGAGACTATAGACCTGATCCAGCTGCATAATCGCTTGGGCATGGAACGGGCAGAGCGTTCCGATATGGGCGTGGGCGCCCAGCTCACCGTTGACGACGTCCTCGCTCCGGGCGGCGTGCTCGATGCCTTTCAGGTGCTGCAGCAGCAGGGTAAGGTGCGTTACTTTGGGTTCACCGCCTACGGCGGCTTACTGTCATGCGTCTATCAGCTCATTGACAGTGGGCAATTCCACAGCATCAACGGTCTCTACAACGTGATTAACCCATCGGCGGTGCGGCCGGCCGCGGACGTGGACCGGGACTTTGGCCAGGTGTTTGACCGCTCCGCCAAGCAGGGCATGGGCGTCATTGTCATACGCGTCCTCGCGGCTGGCCTTCTCGCAGGCGCGGGCGCCGACCCTTCCGCGGCGCGCGTCCGGGACGTCCTGGCCGCCCACGGCATCGCTCCGGTCGAAGGTGCGGTCCGCTACGTGATCAGCAACCCCATCGTCGCCACGTCCGTCATCGGCTTCTCGGAAGTGGCCCACATTGAAGAGGCTTGCGCCGCTGAGGAGAAGGGCCCGTTGCCGGAAGACGTGTTGGCGGAGCTTGAAGCGGTGGTGCCGGCCGCATGACCAACCTTGAGGAACGCACGGACCATCTGCTGTCCGTGGAAGGCCTGAAGACCCACTTCTTCTCTCGGAGCGGTGTGGTGAAGGCTGTGGATGGCATTACCTACGACGTGCGGGAGGGCGAGACCCTGGCCATCGTTGGCGAGAGCGGTTGCGGCAAGAGCGTCGGCGCCCTCTCCATCATGCGCCTGGTGTCCAGCCCGCCTGGCCGCATCGTTGATGGTCGCGTGGTGTTCGACGGAGAGGACCTCCTTGCCATAAGCGAATCTTCAATGCGGCGCATCCGGGGCAATCGCATCGCAATGATC
>CAYNJI010000134.1:0-2625 GCA_964397605.1 uncultured Dehalococcoidia bacterium
CTGAACATCCTCCTCAAGCTCATGGCAATCGGCGCCCTTATATTCGCCCCGGTGCTGAAGGACGCCACGCCCCTTCTCGGAGGCTAGAACGTGGCCACGCAGCGGCATGGTAGCCAAAGAGATTCTTCACTGCGTTTAGAATGACATGGGGGCGCCGACAGACTGTATAATGGTTGAGTCGGAAACCGTCAAACCCCGCGGGCGTAGCTCAATGGTAGAGCTCCAGCCTTCCAAGCTGGTCATGTGGGTTCGATTCCCATCGCCCGCTCCACCGAATCCCCATGGCTGATGAAGGAATCTCTCCCGCCAATACCACCTCACAGCCTCGCACCTACACTGAGCAGAAATGACCAGATACCTATTCCTTGTAGCCGCTACCCTGTTGGGCCTCCTCTTTCTGACGGCCCTCCTCACCTGCCGAATGCGTGGATTCCCCTTCTAACCGAAGGCCGTTTTGGATAGAGCGCTGAACCGATGAGAGAACCCCAGCCCAAGGAAAAGTACGCCAGCGTCAACGGCCTGCAGTTCCACTTTCGGGACTGGGGCGGACATGGCCCCGCGATGCTGCTGCTCCACGGACTGGCGTCCCACGCCGGCATCTGGGACCTGGTTGCGCCCATTCTCGCCCGCCACGCCCGGGTGGTCGCACTGGACCTTAGGGGCCACGGAGGTAGTGACAAACCCAACGCCGGCTACGATTTCGACACCGTCGCCCGAGACGTCATGGGGTTTTGTCGAGTCCTCGGCCTACGGAAGCCCCTGATTGCAGGCCACTCCTGGGGCGGCAACGTGGCCGTGCACTGTGCCGCCAACTACCCCAGCGAAGTTTCCGGGCTGGCGATGGTCGACGGAGGATGCATCGAGCCTTCTTCACTGCCCGGTTGGACCTGGGAACGGGCGCGGCAGGAGTTGGCCCCGCCCGCATTTGGCCAAGTCACCCTCCGGCAAATTACGGACCGCATCAAACGGGGCAGCCTGGCCCCCTACATGACCGCCGCCATCGAGAGGATTCTGGCCGCCAACTTCTACGTAACGCCGGAGGGCTTTGCCAGGCCGAACCTCAGACGCGAGAACCACATGAAAATCGTGCGGGCCTTGTGGGAACACAAGCCCTCCCTGCTGTTTCCACAAGTTCGTTGCCCGGCCCTGATCCTTCCAGCCCGGAAGGACTCCCCAGACCCAACGAGGGCCAACCGGCAAGAATGCCTGGTGCGCCGGGCCGAGAGGCTCCTGTCCAACCGCCGAGTGATATGGCTGGAAGATTCCGTGCACGACGTCCCCCTGCAAAGGGCCCGACGGGTAGCGCCGCGGCTGCTGGACTTCGCATTTTCCGCCTCCAACTCGCACATGAAGACTTGTGCCAGCCCGTGATCCTCTTCACTTTTCAGCCCATAGACTCCAGACGAAAAAAACAATCTATTTGCCGCGTTGTTCGTAATAAAGTTACCCAAGCAGTCACCTCACAAGTTTGACACCCAACTAAGGCGCTGATATATTAAGTAATTGCCTCTGGGGGGCAGTCCGTCACGAAAAATTCTGTCACTCGCCCAAGCGTTTGGGCTGCCATCCAGGGTAAAAGCAGGAAAGTAGACGGTACGACAAGCCCAAGTATTCACCCAGTCAACGCAGTGTGAATCTCCGTCGCAGTTGCGACGGGCTTCTTGTGCAACACCACAATCTTCACAAAATTGGAGAGCGTTTTGGTGGCAAAAACCGACCTAATAGTACGATTCGCCGGAGAGGGGGGCCAAGGCGTTGTAACTTCCGCCGAAGCCCTGGCCCAGGCCGCCACCCAAGTCGGCTACCACATCCAAACCTTCGCGACATTTCCTTCGCAGATCCTTGGCGGTCCCACCTGGACTCAGACGCGGGTTTCCACGTCTTCCGTCCTCAGCTCTGGGGACGAACTGGACGTGCTGGTTGCCTTCAACCAGGAGGCTTACGATAACCACGTAGCCGAAGTCCGGGGCGGCGGCGTGGTCATCTACGACTCCGACCAACTCCAGCTGGAGGATGACGGCAACAGCTTCGGAATGCCCATCCAAAAGCTGGCCCGCTCCACCGGCAACAACCGGGCAGCCAACATGGTCATCATCGGAGCCGTAGCCCGGCTGGTCAACATGCCCCATGAATACCTGGAGCAATTCGTGGTAGAGCGCTTCACCCGGGGCCGCGCCAACGACCAGCAGATCATCGAATCCAACATCAAGGCCCTTGCCTTGGGCCGTGACCAGGCAGTTGACAGCGGCTTCCACCTGGGAAACATTGCCCAGGCCGAAAAGCCGCCGGGCAAGCAGCTGCTCATCAAGGGCAACGACGCTATCTCCCTGGGAGCCGTGGCTGCCGGCATCAACTTCTACGTGGGCTATCCAATTTCGCCCGCCACTCCTGTTCTACTCTGGATGGAGCGAAACCTGGTGGGGCCGGACAAGTTCGCCTACCAGGTCAGTTCCGAGTTAGAGTCAATTACCGCCCTCCTCGGCGCGGGCTTCGCCGGAAAGAAGGCCATGACCGCCACAGCCGGCCCTGGCTTTAGCCTGATGGCCGAGGGCCTTGGTCTTGGCTGGATGGCGGAGATTCCCCTGGTCGTTGTCAACGTCCAGCGCGGTGGCCCCGCCACGGGCC
>CAYNJI010000134.1:2635-3610 GCA_964397605.1 uncultured Dehalococcoidia bacterium
CCGAAGGCCTCGTTCTTGACGGGATGGCAGACGAGCGCCTTGTACGGATAGGCGTACACCGCGGCGGCCTCGTCACCGGGCTACCCCCCAAAACCGAGCAATCAGACCTGCTGGCCTGCCTCTGCCCCGCCCACGGCGACGTGAATCTTCCCGTCATCGCCCCCGGTACCGTGGAGGAGTGCTTCTACGCCGCCATCGAAGCCTTCAACTGGGCGGAGCGATACCAGGGCCCCGTTATCCTCATGAGCGAGATGTCCCTGGCGGAGCGAACGGAGAACATCCCCAAGCCCGAGTTGAACAGCCTGCGGGTGGAAAACCGGCAGACCTACAACGGCAGGAACGGCTATATGCGCTACGAGGCCGACACGGTTTCGCCCATGCCCATCCCCGGCCTACCTGGCTCCTACGTGGCCAACGGCAGCGAGCACGACCCCTTGGGCGACACCACCCACCTTGCCATACGCCACGTGCAGATGACGGAGCGACGCTTCAACAAGCTCAAGCTCCTGACCAACGGCAGCTACGAAAGCAGAAACTCCCACGAACCCATCGCCCTTATGCCCTGGGGCGGCTCCAAAGGCCCCGCACTCGAGGCCTACGAGCAGCTTGTGGAGCAAGGCGTTGACCTGGGCTGGTACTACACCATGTTCCTCAACCCCCTTCCCTCGGCCCTGCTGGAGGAGCTCCGAAGCAAGGAACTGGTGCTGGTGCCCGAACTCAACTATCAGGGCCAGTGGGCGTCCGTCCTCCGATCTCAGGGAGTGAAGGCGGAAGCCATTACCCAGTACACCGGCCTGCCTTTCAAGGTTAAAAGCCTGGTGAAGCGGGTAGGTGGTGCGGTGAAATCCATCCAAAAGGGAATGGTAACAGTATGAGCGCCAAAAACCCGGAATATGATTTCAAGTGGTGCCCCGGCTGCGGAGACTTTGCCGTACGCCGCGCCCTGGAACAGGCCATTGGGGACCGAATGACCAA
>CAYNJI010000135.1:0-1279 GCA_964397605.1 uncultured Dehalococcoidia bacterium
TTGCTGGATCGTCGCGTCATCTGCGACCTGCTGGGCTTCGACGAGGATGTCTACGTAGCCGTGCGTCGGCTGGCCGCCAAGTGGTGCGCGGAGCCGTCTGTCCACGGCGGCAAGAAGCGTCCCAAGGGAGCGACGCTGGTGGTCTAGGGAGGAGGAGGGTTGTTACTAACGTCACCAATGCCAAATCAACCGCAGTGGGGCACATTCATTGAACGATCATAGAGAACCCTAGGGGTTGACAGGAAGAGTAGCTATTGCTAGGTTCACCTATACATACGCCCCTTGCGCCGGAAGCCCCGCTCTTCGCCGATCTGGTTAGAGTGAGCTTCGTCGACGGTATGGGGCTTTTTGTCTTGTATCTTGGGAGGGGTGCACACCTTTAGTCGGTGTGAACATGGGAAAGGAGGGTGCCATGACCACCACGACCGCACTTAGCCACCAGATTTCGGCCTATAAGGAGATGAAAGACGTACTGGAAACCGACTACTTCGGCAAGTGGGTCGTCTTTCATAATGGAGAACTTGCAGGCAGTTACGAATCCTTCGAGAAGGCCGCGGAAGATGCGGTTGACCGGTTTGGCCGCGGGCCTTACTTGATTCGACGGGTTGGTGCCGGGCCACCGAGACTGCCAGCTTCCGTTCTATACAGACCCATCAATGCCAACCGCTGAGGCTGGCTTCCCTGACGGTGGGGGAGTTCTCGGAAGAGACGCGCTGTCGTGGTACGGACCTACCATACATGTACAAATGGGCTTCGATGCTTCGTATCGTCTGGTCAGCCCACATAGCCCAAATCTACCCAGTCAACTATTACCCGCTTTGGTTGATACTGGCGCAACAATAAGTTGTATTGACTCTGATCTTGCTTTGCAACTACGTTTACCCTTGATAGATCAACAACAGGTCGCCGGAGTTCACGGGTCACAAGCAGTCAATGTATATCTAGGCCAGATCTTCATACCGTCACTAAATTGGACAATCTATGGAGAATTTTTTGGCGTTCATCTTCAAAGTGGCGGACAACCCCACTTCGCTCTGATAGGCAGGACTTTCCTACGTGAGTTCACGCTGGTCTATGAGGGGAGAACGGGGACTGTTACTATCAGCAACGACTAACTACTTTCGCCCTTTCTTAAGCCACTAGCAACGCCCGTCCCTAGAGCGTTTCTAAGGAAGGGTAGGGTGGCTGCGAATGGAGATGTGGGGTTCTTGGCTGCGCTCAGAATGACGGGAGAGGGCCGTTTCTGGTACACTAGCATCAAGGCCCAGTTCGCTTCTCC
>CAYNJI010000135.1:1289-2709 GCA_964397605.1 uncultured Dehalococcoidia bacterium
GCAAACCCACGACCTCGGGAGGCCTCCCATGGCAGTAGTAACGCTAAACGGACAGATCGGCTCCGGCGGTTCGGAAGTTGGACTACAGGTTGCCCATCATCTTCACGCCGACTACGTGGACCGCCTGATTCTGGCAGAAGCGGCCAAGCGCATTGGGGCCACCGTTCAGGCCGTGGCAGGCAAAGAGTCAGAAGTCACCAGCCGCCGAGACCTGCTGGGCCGCTTCTTTCAAAATGTACTGGAACGCTCCGCCATGTCCGGGGCCGGCGGCGAACCTTACTTCGGCCCGGGCGTGGACGTGCTGCTCTCCAGGGACTACTACTCCGAAGTGGAAGACGAACCCATCACCCTAACCCACGAGGTAGACGACAAGAAGTACATCGAAGTCACCACCGCCGTAATCAAAGACCTGGCCAAGGAAGGCAACGTGGTCATCGTGGGACGGGCCAGCAACCTCATCCTGAGGGGCGATCCCGGCGTACTCCACGTGGGCATCGTGGCGCCTCTGGAGCACCGCATTCACACCATCATGAAGCGGGAGCACCTGGAGTACGCAAACGCCCACCGGTTCGTGGAGGACCACGAGCAGGCGCGAAAGGCCTACTTCTCCAAATTCTACGACGTGGACACGGACGACCCCAATATCTACCACATGATAATCAACATGGCGGACTTGAAAGTCGGGACGGCAGGGGAGATAGTAGCCCACGCCGCCCAAGACCTGACCCACTGAGACCTAAAGGAGCGCAAACCCACCCATGGCTCGCAAGAAACGCGGCAAGCACGTCGCAGCAAAACAGGCCCAGCTAAGCCAACGGAAGAAGAGAGGGCGCGGCCCGTCGGGTATCCCAACTGCCTCGGACGCGCAAAGCCGGCGCCAACCCGTCACGGCGGCGCCAGTGTCAGGAGCCGCGTCGCCCGGGTCTGAGGCAATGCCCGCCCTTGCGGCGGCGTCTGCCTCACCGCAAACAGCAGCAACCTTCACCGCCCGGCAGCCTCTGGTCTACAGCTACGTGGGGATGGAACTCCGACGCATCCTCATGCTCAGCGGCGTCATCATCGCCGCCATCGTAGTCCTCAGCATCTTCCTGAACTAAGGCAGCCCCATGGCCATCCCGTCCCTGGCTAACCGGCTTCGTATCACGCCCGTCGGCCCCGGCGTCTACCAGATGAAGGACGACCAGGGTAAGGTGCTGTACGTGGGCAAGGCGGCGAACCTGCGGTCCCGGCTTCGCTCCTACTTCACAGCCTCCGCCAACCACGAGCCGAAGATTCGCCGGATGCTGACCCGCGTAGCCGACTACGATTACATCGTCACCGACTCGCCGGCTGAGGCCCTAATCCTTGAGAACACCCTCATCAAGAAGCACCGGCCTCAGTTCAACGCCCGCCTCAAGGACGACAAGACCTACCCGTACAT
>CAYNJI010000135.1:2719-3599 GCA_964397605.1 uncultured Dehalococcoidia bacterium
AGATAGACCGGGCGGAGGAGTTTCCCCAGATATACATCACCCGCCGGGTGGAGAACGACGGCGCAGTTTATTTCGGCCCCTTCGCCACGGCCCACAGCATTCGCAAGACGCTGGCGCTGCTCAAGAAGCTCTTTCCCTATCGCTCCTGCACCAAGGTCATTACGGGCAAAGACGCGCGTCCCTGCCTGGAATTCTTCATCAACCGATGCGCCGCCCCCTGCACCGGCGAGATAGACAAGAAGAATTACCACAAGATAATCGACCAGGTGGTCCTGTTCATGGAGGGAAGGACGGAACCGGTGCTGGCGGACCTGAAGCAGAAGATGCAAGAGGCCTCCGACGCGCTGGAGTTCGAGAGAGCCGCGGTGCTTCGGGACCAGACTCGAGCCATTCAACGGGTATCGGAGGAGCAGCAGATCAAGACGGCGTCGGTTTCCGGCCACGACCTGGACGCTATCGGCATGGCGACGCAGAACGACCAGGCCTGCCTGGAGGTCTTCTTCATACGAAACGGAAAGCTCATTGGGCGGGATACTTTCGTCATGGACGGCACGCAGGACGACCCGCCGGAACGGGTGATGACGGGCTTCGTCAAGCAATTCTACCAGTCCACACCCTTCATTCCCAAGCGCATCCTGTTGCAGCACCAGCTAGAGGAGGCCGATGAGATTCGACAGTGGCTGCGGGAGAAGCGGGGCAGTGTCGTGACCATCAACATGGCCCAGCGTGGGCCTAACCGGCGGCTGGTGGAGATGGCCTCGGCTAACGCCGTACAGCAGCTTTCGCAGATGCGGGTCAAGTGGTGGGGCAACACTGATGCCCAGCAAGAGGCAATGACGGAGCTTCAGGAGGAACTCAGCCTGCCGACGCTGCCTCGAAC